>JANMGF010001460.1:0-5998 GCA_031374535.1 Polyangium sp. (in: bacteria) | reverse complement strand
CGGCACGAGGATCTGCGTGATCGCGGGCTCGCGATGCGACGTTGTCCACGCGTGCACCTCAAGATGATCGCCGTCGACGGCGCGGCGCTTTACCTCGGCTCGGCGAACCTGACGGGCGCAGGGCTCGGCGCGAAGGGCGAGGGGCGCCGCAACTTCGAGGCGGGCATCCTCACGGATGACGACGTCTTGCTCGACGAGATGCAGGAGACGTTCGATCGGATCTGGTCCGGGAAAGAGTGCAAGGGATGCAGGTTACGCGACGTTTGCCCGGCGCCGCTCGACGGGCTCGGGGGCGCGAAGAAGGCGAGCGATTCTCCAGCGAAGGCAACGAAGGCCGCGGGGCGAGGTGGTTCGCGGTTGCCGCGGACGCCACGATCGAGCAAGGGCGGGGCATGACGAACTCGAAGGGGCCCGGTGGGACCATGGGGCCCGATCCCGCTGCGCTCGAGCGTGTGGCGCTCGCGGCGCTCTCGCGTGTGGCGGACGGCATGACGCTTGGCCTCGGCACGGGCCGCGCGGCGGAGGCGTTCATCGAGCGGCTCGGCGAGCGCGTGCGTCGCGGGCTTCGTGTGCGTGGCGTGCCGACGTCGAAGCGCTCGGAGGAGCTCGCGAAGAAGCTTCAGATCGAGTGCGTGGGCCTCGACGAGATCAACGGGATCGACGTGGCCTTCGACGGCGCGGACGAGGTCGCGCCGGATCTCGCGTTGACGAAGGGCCTCGGCGGCGCGCTCCTGCGCGAGCGCGTGGTCGCGTACGAGGCCGATCGGCTCGTGATCCTGGTGACGCCGGAGAAGATCGTGCAGAAGCTCGGATCGAGGACGGCGATCCCGATCGAGGTCGTGCCGTTCGCTACAGCGACGGCGTCGCGACACCTGCGTGCGCTCGGGGGCGAGCCCGTCGTGCGCAAGAAGGCGGACGGCTTCCCCTTCGTGACGGACAACATGAACTGGATCCTCGATACGCGGTTCGCGCCGCTCGAGGATCCGGCGAAACTTCACGACGAAGCGCGGCGCATTCCAGGCGTCGTGGATACGGGGCTTTTCGTGGGGATGGCGGACGTGGTGATCGTGGGCGGCGATGACGCCGTCACCGAGATGCGTTGAGCGAGGCGAGGCGCGCTTCGAGCCGATCGAGGCGCAGATCCCCGGGCGCTCCGGGCGAGACACGCGCGGTGAGGCTCGCCTGTGCGTCGCCTTGGGACATCTCCTTGATCTCGTCTGCAACGCGGCGATAGGCCTCGCGGAAGGGCACGCCGGAAGCGGCGAGCTCGACGGCCCTGTCCGTGGCGAAACACTCGGGCGTGATCGCGGCGAGCATCCGTTCGCGATCGAAACGCAGGCCCTCGACGAGGCGCGGCAGGAGGCGGATCGTGGCGAGCGCTTCATCGAGTCCGCGGAGCACGGGCGACTTCGTGAGCTGCAGATCGCGGTGATACCCTGACGGCAACGCGACGAGCGTCTGTACCTCGACGAGCGCGCCTTGCACGATCGCGCAGGCGGCACGCATGAGCTCGACGACGTCGGGGTTGCGCTTCTGCGGCATGATCGACGAGCCCGTGGTGAACGCGTCCGGCAGGCGCACGAAGCCGAACTCGCTCGTCGTGAAGAGGCTCAAGTCCCAGGCGAGCCGGCGGACGATGGCCATCACCTGAAACGCAGCGGCGAGCAACGTCGCCTCGACGATGCCACGCGAGGTCTGCGATCCGAGCGGGTTCCACGCGACATCCGAGAAGCCGAGCTCGCGCGCGACGCCCTCACGATCGAGCGGGAGGTTCACGCCGTAGCCGGCGGCGGCGCCGAGCGGAGAACGATCGACGAGCGCACGCGCCGCGCGGACGATGGTGGCGGCGTCGAGCAGGCCCTCCGCGAAGGAGCCGGCCCAGAGGCCCACCGAGCTCGGCACCGCACGCTGGAGGTGCGTGTAGCCCGGCATCGGCGTGGTCTCCTCGCGACGCGCCAGCGCGACGAGCGCAGTCGCCGCAGCGTGGACGAGCGCCTCGAGCTCCTCCATGGCGTCACGCTCGTAAAGGCGCATCGCCACGAGGACCTGATCGTTCCGGCTGCGACCCGTGTGCACCTTCTTGCCGGTGTCACCGAGCGCAGCCACGAGCGCGGATTCGATCGCCGTGTGCCCGTCCTCGTCGGCCTCCGTGAGCACGAGCTCGCCGGCCTCGTTCCTGGAGACGAGCTCGGCGAGCGCGCGCTCCATCACGTCGAGCTCCTCCGCGGTGAGCACGCCGATGCGGTGGAGCCCCCGCACGTGTGCACGCGTGGCCACGAGATCGTAGGCGAGCAGTCGTTGATCGAGCTTCCAGTCGTCGCGCGAGGTGTAACGCAACATCGCGGCGTCGGTGGCGCCGCCCTTGTCCCAGAGCCGTCCGCTCATCGTTCTTCCAGGGTCTCGTCCACGAGCGCGCGGAGCTCGGCGAGTTTTTTCGCGCGCTCCGGATCCATCTGCTTTTTCGGCGTCGTCGTGCGCATCGATCGTTCGAGCTCGGACAATGTCTCCTCGGCCGTCGGCGCGCGTTTGCCGCGGCCGAAGCTGAAGAGACGCGACATCCATCCCTCCGCTTGATCGAGGACGAACGCGTCCTTCCGGATGCCGTCCGGATCCTCGCGTAGCCTGCGTACGACGGCCGCGTTCGAGCGCGCCCACGTCTCACCGTCGGCGAAACGCTCGCGCGGGACCGGATCGAGGTGGCGCGTGGCGACCCTGCCGTCGACGCCGAAGAGCTTGCAGAACATCGCGAGCGCGAGCGTGATCTCTTCCGTCGGCATCCGCGTCGCCGCGTGTACCTTCGACCCGCCGCAGCCCTTCACCACGACGTGCGAGCCGTTCGCGAGCAGGACGCCGAAGCCGAGCAGCACACCCGCGAGATCCGTCAGGGGCTCGCGATCGGCCGCGGGGATGCCGTCGTACGCGTCGGCCTCGGTCATGAACAAACACGCAACGGAGCGGACGAGCGCCGTCGTCAGCACGACGGGATCACGCACCTCGCCGGTGCCCACCGCCACGACGTACGAGCCGTCGAGGCGGCGACCGACGCGATCGATGCGCGCCTCGATCTTGCCGCCGGGGCCACAGGCGCCCGTGCCGCAGCCCCCGCCCACGCTTTCGGTCTCTCCTTCGGGCGAGACCAGCGTGAGCTCGACCGAAAGATCCGACAGGCCCGCGAGGGCTTGCACGCGCGCGAGGAGCTTCGCCACCGCCGGCGGCGTTCCATCGAAGGGGTCCGGAAAATACTCGGCGGTGGGCAGAACCAGCCCACGCACGGGCTCGGCGCCTTGCTCGATCAGGGCCGCGGCGCGATGGAGGATCCAGCGGACTCTCGGTTCGGCGGGGAGATCCATGCGATCAGTCTAGTGCGACCGCGGCGCGGCGTCGAAAGTGTCGGGGCTTCTTTCCCTTGATTCGGGGCCGGCCAAGGCTCATGGAGGGGGCGGACGGATCGAATGACCGAACTCCAGACAGTCCCGCCCCAGGCTTCGCCGATCTCCATCCGCAAGGCCGACCACATCGACCTCTGCGCCACGGGCGACGTGGGTTTTCGCGCGAAGACGACGCTGTTCGAGGGCGTCGAGCTGGTCCACGACGCGTTGCCCGAGCTCGTGATCGACGACGTCGACACGTCCGTCGAGCTGCTCGGCAAGCGGCTCCGCGTGCCGCTGGTGATCGCGGCGATGACGGGGGGCACCGAGCGTGCGCGGAACATCAACCGCGAGCTCGCGCGGATCGCGGAGGAGCGCGGGTACGGCTTCGGGCTCGGCAGCCAGCGCGCGATCCTGAAGGGCGAGCCCCCCGAGACGTACGTGGTGCGTGACGTCGCGCCGACGACGCTGGTGCTCGGCAACATCGGCGGCGTGCAGGCCAAGAGCCTCGACACGGCCGCGATCACGTCGCTCGTCGAGGCCGTGGGCGCCGACGCGCTCTGCGTGCACCTGAACCCGGCGATGGAGATCGTGCAGCCGGGCGGCGATCGTGACTTCGTGGGTGTGCTCGGGGCCCTCGAGCGGCTCGTCGCCGAGCTTTCGGTGCCGGTCGTGGCGAAGGAGACGGGCTGCGGGATTGGCCCGCGCGCGGCGAGAAAACTCGCGAAGGCGGGCGTGCGGCACGTCGATGTTTCGGGCGCTGGGGGCACGAGCTGGGTCGCGGTGGAGACGGCGCGCGCGGCGGGGCAGGATCGTTCGCTCGGCGTGGCGCTTCGGGACTGGGGCGTGCCGACGGCGGCCTCGGTGCTGATCAGCCGCGCGGCGCGGCCGCGGTTCAAGACGATCATCGCCACGGGTGGGGTTTCGAGTGGCCTCGACGTGGCGAAGGCCATCGTCCTCGGGGCGGACGCGGCTGGCATCGCCCGTCCCGTCCTGCAGGCGCTTCTTTCGGGGGGACGGGATGGTGCGCTTGCCTTCCTCGACCAGGTGGAGGCCGAGCTCCGCGCCGTCATGTTGCTCGTGGGCGCGCGGGACGTACGGGCCCTCCGCCGCGCGCCGGCCGTGCTTTCCACGGAGCTCGAGCGCTGGGCGAACCTGGCTTCTGGTGGGAAGAAGTGAGCTTTGCCGTGACCATCGGCTGGGGGGTTTGGGGGCACAGCTCGGCTTTGCCGAGCGGAGCCCCCAACGATCGAAGAGGGGTTCCTGCGGACGAGCCGAGCATGCTACCGTCCGGGTCGCTGGAGATCCCAGGGAGACGATGAGCGACAAGGAAGGGCGATCTGCGACGCCCAGCGTAGAGCCTCCGGAAGACCTGAAAAGGGAGCGGGATTTGTTCATCCAGCAATTCTTCCGCAAAGGCGCGCAGCTGACCGAAGAGGTCCTGAAAGAGAACGAGCGCCTGCGTGATCGCCTCTCGGAGCTCGAGAGCGAGAACGGTCGCTTGCGCTCGCACATCGCGAGTGACACGGCGATGCGTGATCTCGTGCGGAAGATCGAGGCTCTCGAGAACGAGAAGAACGCGCTGCTCCAGCGCTCGGTGGCGATGGAGGCGGTGAGTGATCGCTTCACCTCGCGCCACCACGAGGTGGAGTCCGAGCTCGCGAGCCTCGCGAACCTCTACGTGGCAACGTCGCAGCTCCACGCCTCGTCGAACGTTCGTCACGTGCTCCGCAACATCAAGGAGCTCTTGGCGCAGCTCCTCGGCGCGGCTCGGTTCGGTGTCTACATCGTTTCGGATGACAAGAAAGAGCTCGTGGCGGTGGCGAGCGAAGGCCAGAGCTTCGCCGACATCGCGACCCTTCCGGTGGACGACGGCCCGATCGGCCGCGTGTTCGCCACGGGGAAGTTGTTCTGCGACAATGAAAACGACGTCTCGAAGGGCACTGTCGAGCGCCCCGCGGCCGTGGTTCCGCTGGTCATCGACGGCCAGCCCATCGGCGTCATCGCCATCTTCGGGACGCTTTCCCAAAAGACGGCCTTCGACGACCAGGACGGTGAGCTGTTCCGGCTCCTGGGCGCGCAGGCCGCCCTCGCGCTCGTCAGCGCGCGGCTGTTCACCGATGCAGGTCGCAAGGTGCCTGGGGTCCAGGCGTTCCTCGACCTGGAGGACTGATCGATGGCCGAGTACTCCTGCCTGATTGTCGAAGATTCGCCCATGATGCGGCAGCTCTTGGTCTTCGCGCTCGCGCGGCTCAAGAACCTGCGCGTCACGGAGGCGGACGACGGCGTCGATGGCCTGCGCAAGCTCGCCTCGACGAAGTACGACGTCATCATCACCGACATCAACATGCCGATCATGGACGGGCTGAAGCTCGTCAAGCGTGTCCGGTCGGATCCGGTACACAAGGACACGCCGATCATCATCATCACGACCGAGGGCTCTCAAGAAGACCGGCAACGCGCGCTCCAGCTCGGAGCGAACGCGTACATCACCAAGCCCATCCAGGCTCCTCAGGTGATCGCCAAGGTCAAAGAGCTCCTCGGCATCGAGTGAACCGGCCGCCCCCGGCCCTCCACGTCAAGATCTGCGGTCTCACGCGGATCGTCGACGTGGAGGTCGCCATCGCCGC
>JANMGF010001458.1:0-1567 GCA_031374535.1 Polyangium sp. (in: bacteria) | reverse complement strand
ACCCGTACGAGAACGCGGCGAAGCAAGACGTCTTGGTCCGCCACAGGATCGTGAGCGCCGACGTCTGCGAGGAGGCCTGCGTGTTCGTCGATTCCTCCGCGCTCACGCCCTCCGCGGGGGGCGCGGGCGGCATTCGCAGGGCCACGAAGAGGCCGCCGCCGATGGCAAACAGCGCCGAGATCTGGAAGGACGCGATCGTGATCAGCTCGGGTGAAATCCCGTCGACGATTTTCGGCACATACGCGAGCCCCATCGCCGAGACCGGGCCGAGCACGTATCCAGCCGCCAGCCATATCGCATAAAGCGTCGTCAGGTACGCCTTGTGCTCCTTGCGCGCTTGCGCGAGCAGGATCGTCTCCGAGCTGATCCATACGCCGACCGAGCACAGCCCATCGACGAAGCGCACCGCGGCGATCGAGCCGAAGGTCGGCAGGAATGGGAACGCCGCGAGGCAGACGGAGTAACACAAGAGGCAGAGGGCGAGCACCCGCTCGGCGGAGAAGCGCCGGATCAGCACGCCCACCGGGATCGCGAAGATCACGAGCCCCGAGGCGAAGAACAGGGACAACGTGCCGATGTCCTGCTTCGTGAATCCCCGCGCGTCGAGGTGGAGCGCCGTCAACGCGATCGAGATGCCGCAGGCCATCCCGAAGGGAAATGTGGTCGCATAGAGACGGCGCAGCGGAAGGCTGATTTCGCGCACGCCCGGCCTCTACCATGGAGGCCACGCGTGGGCCATGGGCCTTTGTCCCGAACGGCATTTCCCCGCGCTCAGCCGCTTCGGCGCGTCGCGGCATACGCCGTGTCGAGAGGACGCGTATTTTTGTTCTCAGTGGGGAGGGACACGGACCGCGAGGGCGGATCGCGGGGGATTCAATCAGCGCGGCGCCACGAAACGAGTTTGTTCTTCAATACCCGTCGCAAGCCGCGGGCGCCTTCTCGGCCAGGTGCAGGATCTCGTTGTTCCAGCGGCAGATCATGCTGATCGTCGGGTTCAGCGAGCTGTTCAGCAGGCAGTTGTCGAGCGCCTCCTGGCAGGAGATGTCCGGCGTGTAGCCCCAGCCGCCCTCCTCCTGGCAGAATGCGAACTCGTAGACCCCGGGGCCGTCCTTCCCCGCGCATTCATTGCTGCCCGGCGGTGTGCTCTCGCAATCGATGGCGCCCTCGTCCACGTGGCTCGTGAGGGTGCCCTGTCCCTCCGTGCACGCCGCGTCCGTGCCGAGATCGTCGCGCAAAACGAAGCCCGTTGCCTGGTAACAGCCGTGGAACGAGGTCAGCGGGCGGCCCGTGAGGTTTTCGACCGCCGCGACGAGCCCCTGCGTATCGCTGCCGCCCTCGGAGCTCGGCCACGCGTAGGCATAAGCGCCGAGCGAGCCGTCCGGCCCGTCGTACACCTCGACCTGCACGCCCGCGGGCACGTCGGCCGTTTGATCGTGATACCCGTTCAGGATCACCTTTTCGAGCGTCACGCCCTCGGCCGCCGTGACGGTCCAATGCACCGGCTCGTACGACGAAAGGACCAGGATCGAGCTCGCCTTCCGCTCGACGTGCACCGTCGCGGCGCCGG
>JANMGF010001455.1:0-2112 GCA_031374535.1 Polyangium sp. (in: bacteria) | reverse complement strand
TCTTGCTGCATCGCGATCGCTTCTTTCGTTCCTTGTTCAAAGAAGACACGGAAGAAGGGTGACGCGCGCCGCGACGCACGCGGGCGAGGAGCCGGAGCCATGGGAGGGAGGCCGGCCGCGGGGAACAACGGCCGGCCTGCGATCAGGGAAGGGGACGGTTCAAGGCGTCGTGCAGAAGATCGCCGCCCAGTTGTTGAGCGTGCCCGTGTCACCGCCGGCGTCGTCCGCGACCCGGAGCGTCCACGTGCCCACGGGCGATTTGCCGTTGACCGGCGTCAGCGCCGTTTCGGGTTTGAAGCAGTTGGAGAACGGCGCGGCCCCGGCCGTGACCGCCGTCGCGCACGTCGTGTCGAGGATCGTGTTCGTGTAGTTGTCGTTCGAGCTGCCGTTTTCGGTCGTGAAGTCGATCTCGGCGGCGTCCGGCGATTTCAGGTAGACACGCACGTCCGAGTCCCAGGTGTGGGTGATGTTCAGCAGCACGGCCGCGCGGTTGACGACACCCACGTTGGCCACCGGGATGAGGCTCGTGATGCCCGTCAGGTTGTTGTCCGGGATGGGCTTCGGCGTGTCGTTCGATCGGACCACGACGAGCCGCTGGCCCGCGGCGCAGGCCGGGAAGTAGGCCGGGAGCGTGCAGTCCGGGTCGGCCGCGTCGATGAGGGCGTCCCCGTCGTTGTTGAGGCCGTCGTTGCAGTACGTCTCGACGGGCGTGCACACGCTCGGCGCGCCGAGGCACTTGAAGTTCGGCTCGAGCGCGCAAGTGGCCGAGCAGCCGTCGCCGCCCGTCGTGTTGGCGTCGTCGCAGGCGTCGGTGCCGTTGATCGTGCCGTTGCCGCAGGAGACAATGCACACGCTCGGCGTGCCCGCGCAGGCGTAGCCCTGCTCGACGACGCAGATCGGCGAGCAGCCGTCGCCCGCCGTCAGGTTGCCGTCGTCGCAGATGTCGGAGCCGTTGATCACGCCGTCGCCGCAGCTCAGGGCGCAGACGCTGGGCGAGCTCGCGCACTGGTAGCCTTGCTCGATGGTGCAGCTCGTCGAGCAGCCGTCGCCCGCCGTCAGGTTGCCGTCGTCGCACGCCTCGCTGCCCTCGACGGCGCCGTTGCCGCAGAGCGCGGAGAACTTCACCTGGAGCTGGTAGGCGTTGATGATGGCGTTGTTCCCGAACTCCTCGACGCGCACGAAGTACGTGCCCGGGGCGAGCTTGCGGGCCGCCACGTCGGTCGCGACGGTCGCATCGATCTTCGAGCAGCTGTTCGTGCCGTCGTCGTCGTCCGTGATGAGGATCGTCGTGCAGTCCGGCGCGCGGAGCGCGATGACGGTGTCGTTGCCCGTGGGGCACGTGCCCACCGACGGGACGTGCGTATCGATCACCACGTCCGCGACCGCGGGCACGGTGAACGAGTAGAAGTCCTGATCACCGACAGGCGCGATCTTGGCGGTGATGACGAAGGGCGGCAGGAGAGGCCCGGTCACCGTTGCTCCGCACGCGTTGTTCGGCTCGGATTCGATGAGGCTACAGGTGCTCGGCGCGCCGAAACATCCGTAGAAGGGCTCGGGCTGGCAGGTCGCGTTGCAGCCGTCGCCGCCCGTCGTGTTGGCGTCGTCGCAGCCCTCGGCGGCCAGGTTGACGTAGCCGTCGCCGCAGGTCGCGAGGATGCAGCCGGGGATACACGCGTCGTCGCTGTCCGTGTTGCCGTCGTCGCACGGCTCGGTGCCGGCCGGGATGCCGTCGCCGCAGACCGTGGTGCAGACGCTCGGCTCGCCGGTGCACACGTAACCGGGCTCGGCCTTGCAAGTGTCGTTGCAGCCGTCGCCGCCCGTGGTGTTGGCGTCGTCGCAGCTCTCGGCGCCCTTCACGAGGCCGTCGCCGCAGATCGCGGCGCACAGGCTGGGCGTGCCCGCGCAGGTGAACCCCACCTCGATCGCGCACATCCCGTCGCAGCCGTCACCGGCCGTCGTGTTGCCGTCGTCGCACGTCTCCGCGCCCGTGAGGAGCGCGTCGCCGCAGAGCGAGATCACGCACACGTTGCCCGCGCAGATGTTGCTCGTGCAGTCCGCGTTCCCAGCGCACATCTGGTCGAGCGCGCAGGTCGGGCACGTGCCGCCGCCGCA
>JANMGF010001432.1:0-4139 GCA_031374535.1 Polyangium sp. (in: bacteria) | reverse complement strand
GGGGTGAAACCCCGGGGCGCGACGCTGTGGCGGCACCCCCTCAGGGTGTCGAAAGTACCGACGAGATCATCCACCCCTCGTACGTCGAGAGGACGAAGTCGGGCAGCTCGTCGGCGTTCATGTCCGCGACCACCATGTCGTGCAGGCTGTAGATCTGCGGGAAGGTCTTCTCCTGGACGAACTGCCCCTGGTCGCCCTGGAAATACAGATCTAGCCGGTCGTCGTCCCAGTTGCCCAGCGCGATGTCGAGTCGCCCGTCGAGGTTTAGATCGACGAGCCGCGGCGCGCGCATTTGCTGCGGCGCCGGGACGATCATCGGGGCTGAGAGCCCGCCGTCCGCGGTGCCGAGGTAGAGGTGCAGGCCCGAGGCGTTCGAGATGGCCTGCGGGGAGATCAGCAGATCTGAGCGCCCGTCCTGATTCACGTCCCCGGCCACGATCTCGTCAATCATGAATCCAGTCGTGAAGGTCGTCGGCGCGAGGAAGCCGCCCGCGCCATTGCCGGGGTACGTCCGGAACCCCGCGAGCGCATCGGAGCCGTTGTTGAAGAGGCCCGTGACCAGATCGAGCTTGCCGTCGCCGGTGCGATCCACGAGCACGGCTGAGGTGATGGAGATCAGGAGGAAGGATGGCTGCGGGGCGAGCGAGCCCGCGCCGTCGTTCAGGAGCACCTGCGCGTCGTACGTTGAGCAAAGCAACGTGTCGAGGTCGCCGTCGCCGTCGAGATCCGCGAGGAAAATCTCGCGATTGGCGTCCACGACATTGGAGAGCACCACGGGTTGCCCGAAGCCGCCTGCGCCGTCATTGAAGAACAACAAGAGCTTCTTGAACGACGCGGAGACGGCGAGGTCGGGTTTGCCGTCCCCGTTCAGGTCCCCGGTCGCGACCACGCGCGCGAACTCGTTCGAGAGCGAGACCGCGGGCAAGCTTTGCCCCTTGCCATCGTTTTTCGTCAAAAGCACGCCCTGGGTCGACGCGGCGGCGGTGTCGAGATCGCCGTCGCCGTCGACGTCCAGCACCGCGAGATCGCTCTGGGGCCCCGAGGCTGCGGCGCTCTGCCGCGGTAAATACCCCGCGGCGCCGAGGTTCACGAGCGCATTGATGCCCTCCCAGCTGGGCACGATGATGTCCGCGTCGCCGTCGAGCTCGAGATCGAGGAGGACCGCGTTCCCAGGCATCTGGGGCGCGTTACTCCAGAGATCCAGCCCGAGCGCGAAGTTGCCCGCGCCGTCGTTCACGAGCACGCTCGAGCCATGGGGCGCGCTGGAGACCACGTCCGTGCCGAGCAGGAGGTCCGCGTCGCCGTCGGCATCGACGTCGAAGACGAGCCGGGGCAGCCCGAAGCTCTGGGAGGCAATTTCGGTCAGGCCAAACGCATAACTGCCCTGGTTTTTGGCGATCACGACCTGTTTCTGGCCCACGTCGAACGTCGCCACGTCGGAGAGCCCGTCCCCGCTCAGATCCGCGACGAGGAGGCTCGACTCGCCGAAGACGGTGAAGGAGGGAATGGCGAGCGTGCCCTTGGCGGCGAAGGCGAGCCCCCCCTGGTTTTCATGAAATTGCAGCGCGGGCCCGCCGAGGGAATAGGTCACGAGGTCGAGATCGCCGTCCGCGTCGAGATCGCCGGCCTGGATGTAATCGGAGAGTGCCGCCGCGACGATGATTTCCGGGCCGAAGGCGCCGGCGCCAAGATTCTTGCGCACCACGGGGGCGCGCGTCTGGTCCTGGATGGCCATGAGATCCGGCGCCCCGTCGCCGTCGAGATCCACGAGCCCGAGGCTCACGTACGGATTGTCCGGCTTCGCCGCGGCGGTGAACGTCCCGGCGCCGTCGTTCGTCAGGACCACGAGATCGGGCTGCTCCATGAAATAGTCCCCGCGCGACGCGACGATATCGAGGTCGCCGTCGAGATCGATATCCGCCACCGTGGCCCCCCGGACCTGCGCGGCCGTGTAGAGGATCCTGGCGCCGAGGCTGTGGTCCTGGCGATGGTCGTACACCATGATCGTATTGTCATTCCAGCCGATGACGTCCTCGTCCCCGTCGGCGTCGACATCGCCGGCCCAGAGCCCCCTGGTGCCCGATCCGCCCGGATAAACATGGGAGCTCAGCCAGCACCGCTCGTCGGAGCTCTTCATGCCGTCGTGACACGTGTCCGGCGTGCAGTCGATCCCGCAGGCGTCGCCGTCGATCGGATTGCCGTCGTCGCAGGCCTCGCCCGGATCCACGATGCCGTCGCCGCACGCCTCCGTGGTGCAATTGCCGCGGCATCCGTCCCCGCCGACCGGATTGCCGTCGTCGCAGGTCTCGCCGATTCCGGCCTGGAGGATGCCGTCGCCGCAGGACTCGACCTGGCAGGAGGCGTTGCAGCCGTCGCCGTCGTCCGTATTGCCGTCGTCGCAGCCCTCCTGCCCCGCATTGTTGAGGTTTCCGTCGCCGCAGACCTCGAGCACGCAGGAGAAACTACAGCCGTCGCCGGGCGCGAAATTCCCGTCGTCGCACTGCTCGTCGCCCTCCAGCTCGCCGTTGCCGCAGAAGGGCATCCCCTGACAGTTCGCGTCGCATGCCGAGGTGCCAGGCGGGTCGCATTCCTCGGGCGGCTCGATGACGTTGTTGCCGCACGTGGGCAGGGTGCAGTCGTTGGGGCAGGCGTCGTTGTTGATGGCGTTGCCATCGTCGCAATCCTCGCCGGGATCGAGCGCGCCGTTCTGACAGCTCTCGAGCGTGCAGCTCGGGCTGCATCCGTCGCCGGCCGCGCTGTTGCCGTCGTCGCAGCCCTCCAGCGGGTCACGCACGCCGTCGCCGCACCGCGGAGACGGCCCTTCCTCGGAGGTGCATTCGGCGCTGCATCCGTCGCCGTTGTCGGTATTGCCGTCGTCGCAGATCTCGCCGGGATCCTCTTGGCCGTCCCCACATTGCGGAGAGGGCACCGGGTCGGAGCCGCAGGCCAGGAGGGGGAGGAGGGGAAGGAGGGAAGCAAGCAAAAGGTATCGACGCATCAATCGGTCCTGGATCGGCGCAACGCGGGCGTCAACACGTTACATACGCACGATGTTGGAGCGATGGCATCGATCCGGACGCGAAGCCCACGCCTCTCGGCCGTTGATGACGAACGAGATCGCCCCGCTGAACTGGAAGTGCGGGCCGCCTCCTCGGCCTGGGTGTCGAACCAGAGAAAGGGGGTGGCGTGACGAAATCGTTGTACCCCGAAACAGAGGCCGGGTCACCTCGCTGAGGTCGGTCGCGACGAACCGGTTCCGTCGCCGATGCCACGCAGGAGCTCGGCCATCTCCGCGGGCGCGAGGTCCTTCACGGAGGCGCCGGCTGCACGCGCGGCCCCGGGCATGCCGTCGATGACGCACGTCTCCGCCGACTGGGTCACCGTGAGCGCGCCCTTCGAGCGCAAGGCGATGAGCCCACGCTTGCCGTCGTCACCCATGCCCGAGAGCAGGAGCGCGACCACGCTTGGCCCGATCGACGTCGCCGAGTCGAAGAGGATGTTCGCCGAGGGGATGGGTCGTCCTGCTTCGGCGGGTAAGATCTCGAGCGCTCGCCCGCGGAGCGCCAGGTGTTTGTCCGCGCGCGCGAGGAGGACGCGGCCGCCTTCGAGGTGATCGTCCGGCGCCACGACCGAGACGTGATGCCCCGACGCGGAGAGCCACGTCGCGAGCCCGTGCTCGAAGCCCGGGATGATGTGCTGGCAGATGACGATCGGAAGCCGGAACGGCGCGGGGATCGCGTCGAGGAGCGACCGCAAGACGAGCGGCCCGCCCGTCGAGGCGCCCATCAGTACGACATCGTAACGTCCCAGGGAGCTCGGGATCGCAGGGAAGATCGGGGAGGGGGGGGTCGTGACGAGCTTGCGCTTGAGCACGCGCGCCTCGCTCATCACGCGCACGACAAGCAGGAGTCGCTCGCCGAAGCGGACGCGTTCGCTCTCGGAGAGACCTCGTGGTTTGGCGAGCACGTCGACGGCGCCCGCCGATAACGACTCGAAGGTGCGATCGGCTCCGCCTTTGTCGAGCTCGCCGCTCAGGACGACGATGGGGCAGGGGGCGATCGACATGATCCGACGGATCGCCTCGATCCCCGAGAGCACGGGCAACTCGAGGTCCATCAAGACCACGTCGGGCCGCTGCG
>JANMGF010001426.1:0-1148 GCA_031374535.1 Polyangium sp. (in: bacteria) | reverse complement strand
CGACCGTGGCCGGGACCAGCGCTGCGTAAACCCACCACATCCGCGTCTCCCACTGCAGGAGCGGGCTGATATCCGCCGCGAAAGGACACGACGATGGGCAGATCATGGCCGATCCAGATGAGCCGCCGAGGTTTCCGGCCGGCATTCTTGCAAAACGACACGACACGGGCAGAAAACCCAGAAGAGGACATGGGGGGCGACGAATTCAACGCGCTCGCCTGGTGTGCTACCGGCACCGCGGCCACGGCCGACAAGGCCTGGGCCATCCTTTCCGCGACCGGAACCCTCGTCGCCCATGCGGAGGTGTGGAACCCGGACGGCGATCCGGCAGTCAACGACCCGCCCGAACCGGCGCGCGTGAGCGAGGGCGTCTACACGCTGACCTACGCAAAGGAATACTTCGACGAGGACCGCTGGTACGAGCTCTACAGCAAGGCCGGAGGTCTGACCCAGGCGGCGGTCAAAAGGTCTGTTGCGCTCTACGGAGCGAAGGGGTTTCCGCAGGGAAGCACGCCGAACGTCGTCGCCGTCGGAGACGTCGCCCTGGTCGGCAGCGTGTGGGTCGTGACGATGCGCGTGACGCTCGCGAACACGGGCGCGCTGGTGGACAGCAAGCTGCTCATCGAGGTGCGCTGATGCCCCTCGGATGGCGCAACATGCTCCCCTTCAAGGTGGGGGCGCGGTCGCGCGTGGACGCGGTCTTCCAGCGCATCAAAAGCGCGCTCGGCGAGGGCGGCATGGGCCCGGAGGGCGGGCTCGACGACCTCGAGCACCGATGCGAGGCGCGCGCGATCGTACGAGCCGGGCACAACGTGCGGCTCGCGTTCTGGCAGGCCTGGCCGCATCTCGCGACCGTCGCATTGCCCATGTGGGAGGGGATCTTCGGGCTGACCGAGGGGGAGACGACGGTGGATCGCCAGCAGGCCGCGGCGGTCGAATACACGAGGCTCCTCGATGCCAGGATTCCAAGCCTGGGGGAGGACCTCCAGCAGATCGATCCGAGCCTCGAGGTCGAGGACGTGCCGGAGGAGCAGCTCGTCCACGTCCACTTCGGTCGCGAGTACGGCCCCCTCCCCGGCGCAAGCGGCTCGCCCTATCGCACCGGGAGCGCCGTCCTACTCTTCCCAGACCACGCGACGGCGCCGGCG
>JANMGF010001356.1:0-5752 GCA_031374535.1 Polyangium sp. (in: bacteria) | reverse complement strand
CCCCGTATCCCACTTCACACTCCCCCCCTCCCGCCTCGTCATCCCCGCCTCCAACCACCGATGCCCCGCGGGGACTCGCCTCCTGGAGCCGGGGGACTCGCCTCGCACGAGCACGATTGCGTCGATGACATGGAGGTTCACACGCGTTCCGAACGGGAACCACCCATCACCCACACCCCCATAGGGAGGTTTCCTCATGGCAAGGCTCACGATTGGTCAGAAGGCTGAACGCGTCCTCAAGCTCCTCATCGCGCTCCGAAACCCGCGGATCGCCGCCGCCCTCGCTCGGCACGGCTTCGCGAATGCAGACCTCGACGAGGGCTGGGCCCTCCTCCGGAACGTGACCCGCACCCGGCTCGATGTCGCCGAGGAGCCGCCGAATACGGACCCCGATGCCCTGGGCGCCCTCGATGCATGGGAAAACCAATGGTTCGTCATCGCGGACGCCACCCTGAAGCGCCACGCCCCAGAGATTCACGCGCGGGTCTTCCGGAACCTGTCCCAGACCGAGGGCATGGCCGTCATCGTCTCCGTCGGCACCTTCCTCGAACGCTTCGAACCGATCGACAAGACCGAAGCGGAGGGTGGGTTCGGGCAGGCCGGCAAGGAGGCGCGGAAGCTCCTGTCGCAGCGCGGCCTCACGAAGAAGGTCGTCGACGAGGCCAAGGCGCTGCTCGGAAAGCTCCGCAAGGTCGATGGGCCATTGCCAGATCTGGAGAAGATCGCCGCCGAGGACGAGAGCTTCGAAAAGGCCGAAGGGGCGCTCTGGGCGTGGTATCTCGAATGGAGCGCCATTGCACGAAAGGCCGTCACCCATCGCGGCTTGCTCCGGCAGCTCGGGTTTTTGCGCACGACAGCGAGCGGCAAGGACGTCGAGGTGACGGACGACGAAGCGGACGTCGCCGCGCTCCCCGGGTAGGAGAACCCCCTCGTTACCCCTGAACTCGTCCTCGCGGGGGCAAACACCTCCACGAAAAACCACGCCCCCCCACGAATAGCACTGGCGCCAAGGGTACAAGAACCGATAAAACCCCGCCGTCACGGGTGATCTCCGCCCATGACCCCCCTTCATCGTGGCGCGTATCCAGCTTCCCCTCATCGGCCTCCTCGAGGACGCCATCCTCCCCGGCGAAGAACGCTCCTTCGCCGCGCCCGTCGTGGACACGCTCGCCCTCGTCGCGCTCTCGCGCGCACGCGACGCGAAAACACAACCGCAAGAGATCCTCGCGGTCACCATCACCTCGTCCGTCGAACTGCCCTCCCTCGTCACCGGCAGGTGGGGCACCTCGTGCCGGATCGACGCCGTGGACGCGTCGTCCCTCACCCTCACCGGCATTCGAAGGGCCAGGCTCGTCGCCGCGCGCGGCAAAGAACCCCCCTATACGGCCGACGTGGACGCGCCCGACGAGGACGAACCCACGCCCGATACAAAAGCGCTCTTCTCCGCCGCGCATATGCTCTTCGCAGCGCTCGACGAAGGCGCCACGCCAGAGCCGCAGGATTTCCATGCTCCCCTGCGCACGGCGCTCGCCGCCGCCGCGCGCGCGGTCTCCGGCAAGGCAGAGCTCTCGGAGCTCACACAACACCCGCTCGAAGAAGGGATCCGCCGCGTCGCGCGGCTCCTCGCGTCCCACGCCGAAGGTCGACACGCCGCTTGCCAGCTCGAGCAGATGCTCCACGAGGTCATGGCGAAGCCCGAGGTGCCACGCGCGCTCCGGCAGAAGCTCTGGTCCCAGATCGTCGAGCTCCAGAAGCGGCTCGACCTGCACGATCCAGCCGTCGCCGAGGAGGGTGACGACCTCGCACGCCTCCAGCGCAAGCTGTCGCAGGCAGGGCTGCCCAAGGTCGCGCGCGAGACAGCCAAGCGCGAGCTCCGCCTCCTGCGGGGCATGCAATCGAACCACCACGATTTCTCCACCTACTCGAATCACCTCGATTTCATGGCCCGCCTTCCATGGCAGCCGGATCCCGAGCGCCCCATCGATCTCGCCGCGGTCAAGGCCGCGCTCGATCGCGGCCACCACGGCCTCGAGAAACCAAAACGGCGCGTCGCCGAGTACCTCGCCGTGCGTAAGCTCGGCGGCGAGAGCGCCTCGATGATCCTCTGCCTCGCGGGCCCACCCGGCGTCGGAAAAACGACCATTGCCCGGGCGATGGCCGAAGCGCTCGGGCGGCCCTTCGCCCGCGTCGCGCTCGGCGGCGTGCACGACGAGAGCGAGATCCGCGGCCACCGCTTGAGCTACATCGCCGCCTCGGCCGGTCGAATCCTCCGGGCCATCGCCGAGGCCGGCAGCGCAAGCGCGCTCGTGCTGCTCGACGAGATCGACAAGATCGGCGCCGACCGCGGGCGCAGCCCCATGGCCGCGCTGCTCGAGGTGCTGGATCCGGAGCAAAACACCCACTTCCAGGACAACTTCCTGGGCGTCCCCTACGACCTCTCGCACGTGCTCTTCGTGGCGACGGCGAACGATACGTCCCAGATCCACCCGACCCTGCTCGACCGGCTCGAGCTCTGCGAAATCGAGGGGTATACGGCCGTCGAGAAGTCCGCGATCTTGAGGGCGCACGTCCTCGAACGCCTGCGCGCGGAAATCGGACTGCCGAAGACGCCCACGATCGAGGATGACGCGGCGACAGCGCTCGTCGACGGGTACACGCGGGAGGCCGGGGTGCGGCAGCTCCGTCAGGCGCTCGCGACGGTCTTTCGGACCCGGGCCCTCACGCTCGTGCAGCAAAAGGAGCGCGGGGAGCCGAGCGTAGATGCGGGGTTTGGGGCGGAGGGCGCCGAACGGCGACCCGAAGCCCCAAGCGTCGAACACGAGGGGGAAGCCCCGCCGATCACCAAGGCCGAAATCGAGGCCGTGCTAGGACCCCCGCGGTTCACGAAGCCTCGAGCCATGGGCACGTTGCCCGTCGGCGTCGCGACCGGGCTCTCCGTCGGGCCCGGCGGCGGCTCGGTGCTCTTCGTGGAGGTCGCGACCATGCCGGGACGTGGCGAGCTCGTATCGACAGGCAGCCTCGGCGCCGTGCTCCAGGAGTCCGTTCGCGCCGCGTTCTCCCACGTGCGGGCCGAGATGAGCCGCTACGGGATCGAGCCAGGCAGGCTCACCGCGACCGACGTGCACGTCCACGTGCCCGAGGCGAGCCTCGCGAAAGACGGCCCGAGCGGAGGGACGGCCATCTTCGCCGCGCTCGTCTCGGCCCTGTCGGGCAGGCCGGCGCCCGCCGACACGGCGCTCTCCGGGGAGCTCTCCCTGAGCGGACGCGTCCTCGCCGTCGGC
Organism: Polyangium sp. (in: bacteria); assembly: GCA_031374535.1. Taxonomy (GTDB): domain Bacteria; phylum Myxococcota_A; class Polyangia; order Polyangiales; family Polyangiaceae; genus Polyangium. The sequence continues at coordinate 2,471 of JANMGF010001356.1, read as the reverse complement.
GGGATCCGCGCCAAGCTCATCGCCGCCGAACGCGCCGGCCTGGCGAGAGCGGTGATCCCCGAGGACAACCGGGCGGACGTGCCCGAGGACGTCCGCCTCGAGGTGATCTTCGTCCGCAAGATCGACGAGGTGTTCCACGCGCTCTTCCCCAGGGCGACTTCCTGACCTGCCGAGCCCAAAGGAGACGACGAGCCCATGCCCCGAAAATACCCCACGCTCGCGACGGCCGAGGAGATCCGCACGATCGCGCGGCGGTCGATGGCGCTGATGGAGTCCCTCCACGAAAGGGACGAGGCGGCGGACGAGGAGGCCTGGAACGATCCAGACGCGCGACAGCTCGAGCACCAGGTCTTCCGCGGCGCAAAAGAAGCCATGCGTTTCTGCGCAGCCGCGGCCGGGCTGCTCGGCGATGCGTCGCTGCTCCAGCTCATCGGGACGCTGCTCCATGAACAAGAGGGGTGGGACGATCACGCCGATCGGGACACGGACGTCATCGTCGCCGGTCTCCGTGAGCTGCTCCGGAAGGGCGCGCCCGTGAACGACAGCGTGGAGGCGTTCGCCTCGCACACGAACGACGACATCCGCGCGGCGATCGCCGACGGACTGCGCCCTACGAACGCGCGCGCGATCAAGCTCCTCGAGAAGCTCGCGCGAGACCCGATCGCCGCGGTGCGCAAGCCCGCGCAGGCGGCGCTGGCCTCGCGCGGGGAGCTACCGTGGTGGGGGGGCAAGTTCCAGCGCGACCCGCTGGCGTCGCTGTCCGAGGGGGACGCGAGCGCGCTCCGCGAGCCGATCGAGCAGATCTCGGCGATGCTCGACCAATCACGTTATGCCTTGATGAATCAGGACCGCGCGTTCGCCGAGCTCGCAGCGAAGCTGCCGGACGCAATCGCGCTCGACGTGATCGAGCTGGTGCTGTCGTCCGGCAGCAACTACGAGACGAAAATGCCGGCGACCGGAGCTTACCTCCTGTCGCGCGAGGGCGGCGTCGAGGTGTTCATCCGGGTGCTCAAGGGCTGGGCCAAGCACCGCGCGTTTTTTCTGATGGCCGAGCACAAGGCGATGCTCGAGAACCTCCCGGGCGAGCGCGCCACGGCGGCGAGCCTCGCGCTCGCGAAATACGCGCTGAGCGCCCCGGCCAAGGTGCGCGACGAGATCTCGACGTCCTACTACATGGCTGCCGAGCTGGCCGCGCACGGAGCGCACGAGGGCACGGATCTGTCGCCGTTCGTGGAGATGATCCTCGCTGCGCCCGAGGCGAAGACGGAGGGCCGGGACCTTCTCATCCACAAGGTGGCGGAGGTGCTCGCGGCCAAAGGAGCGGTGCCCGGGGCGCTCTCTGCGCGCCTGCTCGAGGCGCGGCTCGCCGGCTATCCGGGGGCGTGGTCGAGGATGGGCATGAGCATCGACAAGCTCCTGCACAAGGCGCCGTTGGAGCTGCTCCGCCCCGCCGCGGAGCAAGCCCTACGCAGCGACGACGACAAACTCGTGCGCTGGGGCATGCAATTCATTTTGACGGCGGCGCACGTGCCGGAGACGGACGGGACCCAGCTCGAGCTCGCGGGGCGTCTCTGCGAGGATCCGCGTCTTCGGACGCTCGTGGCAGGCGATCATGTGCTGCTCAAGATGGCCATCGCGCCGCTGCGGGTCGCGCTCCGACGCGGTGAGCTCGCCTGGGACGTCGCGCTCAACGTAATCTCGACGATCTCCACTTTTTGGGGCGGGCTCGCGCCGACGTTCGTCTCCGCGAGCTACTGGACCGACGAAAAGATCGAGACTTCGCGCAAGAAGCAACGCGACGAACATGCTTCAACTCTCGGGCCGGAGGAGCTCCACGGCCCCGTCACGGAGGAGGAGTGGGCCGCCGTGCGCAAAGGCCGCGACGCGACCGTCCCGAACGAGTACGGGACGTGGTTTCGCGTGCTCTGCACGTTGCCCGAGGGCCCGTGGCACCCGGCGGATCGCGCGCTGCTCGACCGCGCGCTCGAGGCCTTCGAGACCGACCCGGATCTCGCGATGCCGATCTCGACATGCCTCACCGCGAAGGCGACGATCGAGGACCTACCTCTCTTCGATCGGCTGATCGAGCGCGCCACCGACCATCGAGCGCTCTTGCGCTCGAACCTGTACTCGACGCGCGAGAGGCTCGGGCTGCCCAAAAAACCCGAAGGCGACACGGCAAAAGCCGAGGCTGCCTCCGGGGATTGGATGGACGAGGATGACGAATGATCTCGCAGACGAACGCAATTGACAGCGTCCGCCGGCCCGTGTTTCCGTCACCCCACAATACGTGGGACCGAAAAAGGTCCATCCACAGGGAGGACGACACGTGAGCCGAACGATCTTGTCTGCGATGGTGGTTTCTTTTCTATTTGCCGTGGGTTGTGGAGGCGGCGGCAGCATCCAGGCCGAGGTGAAGACAGGCGGCGAAGATGCGCCCCTGCCGCCCGCCACGACCCCCGCGGCAGCCG
>JANMGF010001351.1:0-3189 GCA_031374535.1 Polyangium sp. (in: bacteria) | reverse complement strand
GGCGAAGGCGAGCGCGACGATCATCGAGGTGCCGATGACCGGGAAATACCAGAAACGCTCGGCCCGCACCGTCGGCAGGACGATCGGGATGTTGGAATGGGGGAAGTAACTGACGACGACCCAGACGAGGCCCACCGCGATGAGCGCGAGCCCAGCGCGCCCGAGCGGTCGTGGTGCCCCCGGCGCGTCGGGCGGGACCCTCCCGCGTGTGGAGTCCGCGAAGAGGCCAAGCGAGATGGCGAAGAGCGGCACCGCAAGAATGGCCCAGGAAAAACCACGCAGGGTGAAAAAGATCCCACGGGGGCGCAGGAAAAACACCTCGAAGGCGACGAGGGCAGGCGCGAGGGCAAAAAGGACGGACGCGAGGACGGCGCGCCAGGGACGGCCGGGCTCAGGTTTTCCCGCGAGCCCGAGGCGCGTCATTTCCAGGCGCGCCGCACGCTCCCGCACGAGGCCCACGATCCAGACGGCGATCCCCGCGAAGGGCGGGCCCACCATGAACAAGGCGCCGAGCGCGCTCTCGGGGAACACGAGGCGGCTGGGCGCGGGCTCCTGCGGAAAGGAGTAATCGCCGCTCAGGGTCCACGGAAAAACGACCTGCACGAGGCCACGCCAGTAGACGCGTAACGCGCCGGCGATGCGGTGCGGGAGATCGATGTCGGCGAGCGGGTTGTTGAGGGGATCGCGGGGGAGCGGGGCCTGGTGGAACCAGAGGAGGAAGGACCGCGCGGCGCGCGAGAGGAACGAGGCGTTTTCGGGCAAAGCCTCGGTGAGCTCGGACGCGGTGGGCGCAGGGAACCAGCGTTTTCGGAGCTCGACGTAAAGGACGAACGCAAACACGGAGGCCACGAGCGCGGCCGCGGTGCGCAGGACCCGCGAGGGCCGTTCGGGATGCAGGTGCGGCGCGAAGACGAGCGCGGCGAAGGGGACGAGGGGGACGCAGACGAGGGCGCTCTCCTTGCTGAATAAGCCAAACAGGAGGGCCACAAAGACGCCCACGGGCATGAGCCAGCCCGGCAAGGCGAGGGCGAGCAGGGCGAGGAGGGCGCCCATGCCGCCGAAGACGTCGGCAATGCCCACGATGCCGCTGACGGCCTCGGTGAGAATGGCGGCGGAGACGAAGACGGCGCCGGCGAGATAACTCGTGCCGCGGCGGCGGGTGATCCGGAAGGTGACGAGCGAGAGGAGCGCGCCGTTCACCGCGTGGAAAAGGACGTTGTAGAAATGGTGAAAGAAGGGCTGCTTGGAGATGACCCAGAGCGAACGCCAGAGGAAATTGGGGATCGGGCGGTAGGAGCCGACGCTACGCTCGGGCGGCAGGCCCCAGAAGTCGCGGAAGATGGCGTCCTTGAACGGGAGGCCCCCCGAGGCATTGACGTAGGGGTTCGCGAGCAGCGCCTCCTGCTCGTCGAAGATGTAGTTGGTCGTGGGTGCCCGGGTATAAAGCACCATGCAGAGCAGGATGAAGGGCGCGAGGACCCAGAAAAACCCGGGGTCGTACCCCATGACGTATTCGCGGCACCACGCAAAAGCCGCGCGAAAAACGTTCGTCCGCGGCGGGGCAGGCGCGGGCCGCGGGGTTTCTCCCTCGGGAGAGGTATGGGGATCGGCGGCGCTCACGCTACCGCTAGGTGTCGGAGATCGGCCAGATGTCGCCCCAGAGCGAGGCGCCCCCGTCGATGGGGATCACCGCGCCCGTGATGAAATCGTTGCGCTCGCTGGCGAGGAACACGACGAGGCGCGAGACCTCATCCATGGTGCCGAGGCGCTTGACCGGCGTGGCCTTGCGGGCGACCTCGAGGATCCCCTCGCCATATTGCACGGTGCCGGTCGAGCGAATGGTGCCCGGCGCGACGGCATTGACCCGGATTCCATGCGAGGCCCACTCGACGGCGAGCGAACGCGTGAGGTTCTCGACGCCCGCGCGCGCCGCGCCCGTGTGAGCCATGCCAGGAAAACCACGCACGACCATGGCCGTGATGTTGATGATGCGGCCACGCTTCTGCGGGAGCATGGCGGCGTTCGCGACCTCGCGGGTCATGTAGAAGGTGCCGTTCAGGTTGTTGCGAACGACGGCCTCCCAGCCCTTCGGCGAGATCTGCTGGGCCGGGCTCGGGAACTGGCCGCCGGCGTTGTTCACGAGGATGTCGACGCGGCCGAAACGACCCTTGGCGCCGCGGACGAACGCCTCGATCTGGTCGGGGTCGCGGATGTCGCAAGGGGCGCCGTGGATCTGCGCGTCGGTCAAACCCGCCTCGCGCAAGCTCGCGAGCGCGGCTTCGATCTTCTCGGGCTTGCGTCCGCAGATGGCGACGCTCGCGCCGAGCAAGCCGAGCTCACGCGCTACCGTGAGGCCGATGCCGCTGCCGCCGCCGGTGATGATGGCCACCTGCCCGTCGAAGAGGCCAGGCGCAAAGAAGGGTCGCGCGTCTTCGTTCACGAAGGGCGTTTACAACGGGCGAGGCCTGCTGTCACGGGGGGGAAGAAACGTTCGGGAGGGGCGCGCGCGTCGCCGTTTGCTTTCGCGGAACGACGCGTTCGTGCCAAGGTGCGCGCGTGCCGTGGGTAAAGGCGATCTTGCGAGGGCAGAAGGTGTTCGCGAAAGCCGACGAATCCGGTCGGTTGGTCGCGGACGGCGGTCGGGTGGAGATCCGGTACAAGCCGAACGACGGGCGGAAGTACGGGGCGCGCGAGGACAACCTGAAGGTAGAGCCCGGAGCGGTGCTGCCCGAAGACGCGTGTGGTCCAGCCGAGACGGTGGAGAAAAAAGAGGGCGAGGCGAAGGCTACGAAGAAGGGCGCAGGGTCGAGCCGGGGCAAGGCGTCGACGTCCGAGGAGCGCAAGGCCGCCGCGAAGGCCGCGCATGAAGCCGCGCCGGCGCCCGCGGCCGGGCAGGTGATCGCCTACGCGGACGGGGCCTGCACGGGCAATCCGGGGCCGGCCGGGCTCGGGGTGGTGGTGATCGACGGGGACCGGCGGGTCGAGATCAGCGAGTACCTCGGCGAAGGGACGAACAACATCGCGGAGTTGACGGCGATCTTGAGGGCCGTGGCGGAGATCGCGGACGCGGCGACGCCCATGACGGTCTACACGGACAGCCAGTACTCGATCGGGGTGCTGCAGAAGGGCTGGAAGGCGAAGGCCAACACGGAGCTCGTCGCCAGCGTGAAAAAGGCGCTCGGGGGGCGG
>JANMGF010001297.1:0-19737 GCA_031374535.1 Polyangium sp. (in: bacteria) | reverse complement strand
CGGGCCGCGTTCCCGGGGAAAGCTCGACGAATGCCTAAAGTCCGAACACGGATGCGCCCGGGAAAGGCTCCGCCGCGACCACGGGCGGCACGAGGAAAACGCCCGCGGCGCGTACCCGCAGCAAAGACGCGAGATCGGGTGGTGTCGTCGCCGGATCCCCGCCGAAATTGACCTCGCCGAGCCAGCCCTTCATGGTCAACATGCGGAAGACCCGCTCGGGTGAGTCCTGGAAACTCACGAAGTTCAAGCCCGCCCGGAACCCCGGCGCCGACGCCTGCGGCTCGAAAAACTCGTACCCCTGGCGATAAATGCGGAGCGAATCCGCGGATTCGAAGTTCCGCCGGTGGTGATTGGCGCGCTGAACGTGGCTCTTCAGGAGGCGCTCGTCGGCCACGGCGGGAGGCTCGCGGAACGCAGGATTCTCGGGCTCCGCGGCGCAACCCGGAACGGGAACACCACGACCTTTTTCGTCGACCGAGGCGAATGGACAGCCGTTTTTCTTCGCACGACCGACGAGCATCTCCTGGGCCGCCTCGGGCAAACGGCGCCACGCGGGGAGATCCACCGCAATACGCATGAAAGCCATGTACGTGCCGCTCTCCGTCCAGGCGTCTCCCGGGATCCCGTTCGCCTTGATGGCCATGACGGCCGGCCGATCCTGGCTCCGGAGGTTCGAGACGCCGTCGTGAAAATCGATCCACGAGCGGCCATCCTCCCGCGAAAAACCATCAAAGAAGCCGGTCATCAAGAGCGGCGGCGACTCGCCGAGCCCCGAAAGAAACTTCCACGTCTCCACGACCGCGCGGTGAACTGCGAGCTGCGTATCCGCGATGAACTGGATCGCCAGATCCCCCGTGGCCCGGTTCGCGAGCACGTCCGCGTCGTACACGAGGCCGGAGCCCGGCAACACGCGCCCCCCGCCCGTCGGCAGCGGCGGAAGGAATTGGTGCTTTTCGGCGAGCTCCGTCGGCAGGGAACGAGCCGCTTCCGGCAAACGGAAGGCGCGTAAACCATACCCCACGAGCACGGAGAGGTTCCCCGGCGGTACGCGCTCCGGTTCGAGATCCGGAATGCGCCCTTCCTGGAGGTGCTTGTAACGATCCCAGAGCTCGGCGAACGCCGCGCCCGCGCGCCTGGCCGTGATCCCCGGCGCGGCGCGCAAGAAGAGGATCGTGTAAAAGGGTCCGGGGCGCTGGCCGGAGCGGTGGAACATTCCCTGTTGAAATCTCTCATCCATGGCTGCCTCCCGGTCCTCCGCGGGTCCCCGTGCGGGGCGCGTGGGTGACGTCGTAACGCGCTGCGAGCGCGCGGATCGTGGCGCAAACGTCGCCATTTGCACATTGAATGGTTTCTTGCGTGGCCTTCAGCAAGACATGATCCTCCGGCCGCACGGGCTCCGGATCACCCACCATCATGAGGGGACCCACCTCCACGTTTCGCATGATCTGATACCCTCCCGTGACGGGATCGACGTCGGCGCCCTCGCAAAGGGTGATGTCGTCGAGAAAGGCAGGCTCGTCGTCCCCCGGGCCGACCTCGAGCCGCTGGAACATGCCGGGTTTTCCGCGCCGGAATCGCACCCAGCGCTCCGGGATGACGTCGCCCTGGAAGAAAAACTTCTCGCGCGCGAATGCGTGGATGTAAATGCCAATCGGATCGGCGAACGCGATGGGCCGCCCCTGCTGTACGGCGTCCTGCGCGGTGAGCGCGGCCTCGGGATCCGAGTTGCGGCAAGCGAGGTCCGGGCGGCTGCGCTGGAGGAAAATCTCACTCCGCGTCGCAGGACGTAGCCCCTCCGGCGTCTTCACGGAGTAGAGGAGGCTGCCGAACATGTGAATGAAAAAGATGTCGTCGAGGCCATTCACCGGCACGGCCATGAAAAGCAAATGGTCGCGGTTCAGCGCGCCGACGGGGAGCGGTGGGACGCGGTTGTCGAGGTTGCCGCTGCCGGCGACGAGCCGCGAGAAACGGAGCTGCCGCGATAGGGGCGATAACGAGAGCGGATCGTCGACGCCGTAGAGATCACGGTAGGCGGGCTCGAAGCCGAGCACGTCGGTCGCCATCCCGCGCAGGGCCTCGGGATCGTGCGTGGCCACGAGGACCCAGAACTCGCGCAGCTCGGTCGTGATTTCCACGCGCTTCGGCCGCATCCGCCCCGCGTCGTCGACGCCGTAGGTGACGTGATACTCGCAGTACTCGTCGTGCAACGCGAAGCGGCCTTCGACATCCCAATCACAGAGCTTGCGCGCCACGTCCTCGCCCAGACAACGCTTCGGCTCGAGGGGATCGGCGAACCACCGCACATCGAGGGGCACCGGATCCCGAAGCTCGCTCGCGGATCGTCGGAAAAAACGCGTGGGATACGAGGGGGCGAGCGCCGCGTGCGCCTTGTCGACGGTGGCGCGCCAGAGCTCTCGCAGCGCGGGGGAAAGATCGTCTGCACGTCCAGGTACATCCATGGTGGGGCGCACGATATCTCGAAAGCGCGCGGATGTCCTCACCTTTGGCGTTTCACCGTGTCATACGGCGGAACCGCCTGGCGCTCGGACGGATCTACTGCACGAGGAACTGGCCCATCAGGCCTTCGTCCTCGTGGTTCGTCATGTGGCAATGGTACATGTAGGGGTACGTCGCGCTCGCGAAATCGTCGAACTTCGCGACGAAGCTGACCGACTCGTTCCGCGCGATGCTGAGCACGTCCTTCCAGCCCTGCTCGTGCGCGGGCACGGGACCCGTGGACCGCGAGACGATCTTGAATTGAACGTCGTGGATGTGGAACGAGTGGCTGAACGTGTTGCCATTCGAGATCGTCCACTTCTCGAGGGCGTTCAGGGCGACGTTGTGATTGATCACGTTCTCGTCGTACCCGACGCCGTCGAAGGTGAAGGGCGTGCCGGGGCCCATGTCCGTGATCTTCAGCGTGCGGCTGTTCGTCGCGTCGGCCTCGGCCCAATACGTGTTGTTCGCGAGCTTCGCCGGCAGGCTCTTGACCCCGTTCGCCGTCGCGGCGGCGACGTTGATGCGCAAGAGGTCGAAGGTCTTGTCATTGAGCAGGCTGCCGAACTGGCCCGTCTGCTGCGGCTCTCCACCCGGGAAACCGAAGGCCTGGCCCCCATTGAAGGCTTGCAGGTCGAGGGACGCGCCGACGGCGTCCTTGGACAGATCGACGAGGATCTCGTACCGCTCGCCGACGAACATCACGAGGCGCGTGACCGGAACGGGCAAGTTCACGAGGCCGCCGTCGGTGGCGATCACGTAAAAGGTCCGGTCGTCGCTGAATCCGAGGTTGTAGCTCCGCTCGATCTCGGCGTTGAGGATACGCAGGCGTACGAATTGCGCGGGCGCCTCGACCTCGGCGCGCATCGTGCCGTTCGTCAACACGTGATCGCCATACGAGTCCGTCAAGTTGAACTGGTTCTCCGCGTTGAACCTCCGGCTCGTCAGCACCAGCGGGATATCGTCGACGCCATAGGTCCTCGGCAAGGCGAGCGCCGCCTCCACGGGGTCCTTGATGATGATGAGGCCACCGGCGCCGTGCGTGAGCTGCGCCTGGGTCGTGTGGTGCAGGTGCGGGTGATACCAGTACGTCGCGGCGTCGTTCTTGATCTCGAACGTGGGCGACCACGTGGTGCCCGCGGGAATGGGCTGGTGAGGGCCTCCATCCATGATGGCCGGGATATGAAAGCCGTGCCAGTGGGTGGTCGTCACCTCGCCAAGCTCGTTCGCCACGTTCATCTGGACGACGTCACCCTTGTTCATGATCAGGGTGGGCCCCCAGAACTCGGCCCCGTTGTAACCCATGGTCGTCGTCGCCGCGCCGTCCATCAATTGCTTGGTGGAGTTGCTCAGCTTCAAATCGAAGGTCGTCCCCGTCATCGTGGGCGGGATCCAGAGCGGATTGTAGGCGGATGAGCCGCCCCCCGCGCCGCCGGATCCACCCGCGCCGCCCGCGGCCCCGGAGCCAGAGCTGCTCGAGCTTTCGGAGGTCCCGTTGCCGCCGTCACCACAAGAAATGGTTGCAATGCAGACCGCCCCTGCGGCCAGCATCATCATCAATCGATCGTGCATGGGACGAGGATACAGCAAGGACGGTGCCGGATGAACACATATCGAAAAACAAGTGAAATTGAACTTTTGACGGCAGGTCGATGCGGAATTCGCACCGCACTCGCTGCGGAATCCGCACCTGCCGCATGTTGTCTACGGGATCGAGATCCGGACCTCGGCGCCGCCCTCGGGCCTGTTTTTCGCGACGATCTCGCCGCCGTGCATCGTCACGATCTCGTGCGCCACGGCGAGCCCGAGGCCCACGCCGCGCGTCTTGGTCGTGACGAAGGGCGCTTCGATCGCCTCCGCCCGGCCCGGGGGAAAGCCGGGGCCGTCGTCGCGCACGATATAAACGAGCCTGCTCTCCTCGAGCGAGACGGACGCCGTGACGATGCCCCCCTTCGAGGCCTGCACGGCGTTCCGCAGCAGGTTTTCGAGGACCTTTTGCATTCGAATGGCGTCGAGCGACCACGTGGCCGGGGCGGGGTCGAGGTCGAGCGTCGCGTGGGGCGCGGCGTCCTCCGCGGCGAGGAAAAGAAGCTCCGCCGGGTCCGTCTCCGTGCGCTCGATCGCGCCGCCACGCGCGAAATCGAGCAGGTCCTGGACGAGCTCTTGGAGCCGCACGGCCGCCTCGACGACGCGATCGGCCTGCCCCCGCGTCCGTGATCCGGGCGGGAGCGACTCGCCCACGAGTTGCGCATTCCCTTTCAGCGCGGCGAGGGGGTTCTTGATCTCGTGCGCGAGCACGGCGCTCATCGTGCCGAGCGAGGCGAGCCGCTCCTTCTGCGCTCGCCGCGCCACGAGCGCCTCCTCGCGGGCGGCGCGGCGCGTGAGCACGAGCGCCGCGGAGACGAGCAGCACGGCCGTGCCGGTCGTCAGGAAAAACGTTTGTCGTGTTTCGTCCTTCCACCTCGCGGCGAGGTCCACGGCCTCTCGCGATGCGTGCAGCGTGTCCACGAGCATCTCGGCCTCGCGCCACGCGTTCCACGTGATCAGGACGAGCGTGAGCCCGCATAATATCGACATCACGAGCATCCCGTGGCGCGCCACGGGTATCACGGGGCGTCGAGCTCCACGTGTACCTCCATGCCCTCGGTGAGGTTGTCGAGGATACGGTCTTCCATCAGGGCTTCGGTATCGGAGGCGAAATCGATGTCGTCGAACACGCGCCGGAGCGGGCTTTTCAGGGTGACCCACGCGAAACGCACCGCGGAATCCTCGGCCGCTGCGGCGAACGTGGAGGGCGAAACGACACTCTCCAGGTCGACAAACCTGCCCCCGGGCCACCAGGTATCGATACCGAGGGCCCCGGACGCGCCGTCACGCTCCCAGGTGCCCGCGAGGAACACCGTGCGGTTCGAGAGGTCGAGCCCGTCCGCCGACGTATTTCCTTCCATGCCCCGCGCGAACAGGAAATACACCTGGCAATAACGGGCGGGCGCGAACGAATTCGCTGCGATTTCCACGGTCCGGGGCCGCGCGAGGTCGGAGACGAAAAGCGCCTCGATCATCGAGGGATCCATCTCCTCCTCGTGGGCGCGCGCCGAGCGGATGGTCAGGTCGAAGAGCGAGGCCGAGGAGGGCGCCTCCGCCGGGCAAGGCACGAAGCTCAGGTTATGGGCCACGTGAAAGCCTCGATCGACCTGCACTCGGTAGCCGAGGTTCGTCGTGACGGACCATCCGCCCTCCGGATCGAGCGTGAGTCCATAGGCGTCCCATTCGACCGTCCAGGTGCCGGCCGAGAGGACCACGCCCGCCGGCGCCGCGCCGCGCTCCTCCTCGAGGCTCCCTCGCTCCAGGGTGCAATGCGGCGTGGAGAGCAGGGCCGAGACGAATCCGACGAGGATCGGAGCGCGGCGGGCGGCGCGGCGGATCATGGAGGGACCTCTATCGACGAATCAGGGCGCGCAGACGCCGTTGTTGCAGGAGAGCTGCATGCCGTTCGGCCCCATGGGGCAATCGGCGTTCGTGGTGCACGTCGGAATGCAGATCATGCCCATGGGCGTCGTCCCGCAGGTGCAGCCGACGGAGCCCGGTGGGCAATCGCTGAGCGCGCAATCGGCGGCGCCCGTGCAGGACTTGGGGCCCATCGGCTGGGGCATTCCGCCGCCCATCGCCGTGCCGCGGTAGCAGCCGAGGACGTAGGGGAACCCGGCGGTGACGTGGTAATGGTACTCGCCGTCGGGGCCGGTGTGACCATTACACGCGTCGAGGTAGGTGGCGTCGCCGGGATGCGCTTGCCACTGGTAGGCGTCCCAGGCGTTGGTCTTCGGGTTGCCGATCTGCGCGTAGCCGCTCTGGAGGACGATCACCTCGGAGCACGCGGCGTCCTTGCACTCGCGCGAGCCGTGGATCGCGAAGCCGTCGAGGGACCAGCCGAGGATGGGCGAGGGCTTGGTTTGGTCGGGCTCGGCGTTCGTCCAGGGCTCCGAGACGAGCCCGCTCGCGACGAGACATTGCTCGAGCATCGAGTGGTAATGGTAGGTGTTGGCCGTGTGGCCGAGGCACGGGTCCATGATGCCATTGTAGATGGGGTCGCCGTACGCCTCCGCCGCGGGCTGGGCCCCCTCATTCGGCCCGAAGATCGGCATCCCGTTCACCGCGAAGGCCACGGTGCCGAGCAGCGGGAGCTCGGTCGTCGCGGCGGCGACCTCGGGATTCAGCGGGATCTCGTAGTGCGTGTTTTGCGCGACGAGAGCATTGGGGGTGATCGGGATGAACTTGTAATGGGGAATGGCGTTGCTATCGACGACGAAGGAGTCCGCCGTGCACGAGCCCGAGAGCGTGGGCGCCGGGTATCCCTGGCCTGCGCCGGGGGCCTTGGAGACGTCGAGCAACGTCTGCGCGGGAGGGCACACGTCGTTCGAGCCGCCGGCGCCATTGCCGCCTCCTCCATTGCCTCCATTGCCGCCAGCGCCGGCGGTCCCCCCGGTGGGGGTATTGCTGCCACCTCCGGAAGAGCAAGCGACGGCGAGGCTGGCGCCGAGGGCGAAAAGGCACGAGAGGATCACGGACGACGGGCGGGAAGAAAAACGCATGGGTATCAATTCTCCTGGACTGAGGAAAACCAATCAGCACGGAGCGTGCCACGCCTCGGACCTACGGAAACGTTCGGCTTTCGGGGGGGGGCGCGCGGGCGGGGCGGTGCGGAATCGGCATGCGGCTGCGCTTTCCGCACTGCGGAGCCCGCACCCGGGGAGGGGCGTGGGTCAGGCATCCGAGCGTCGTGCCGTCCCCCCGCGAGCGCGGGAGGGGGCCCCCTTGACCGCGCTCGTTTTCTCTTTAAGAGAGGTGATCGTGAAAAAGCGTTCGAACCTCCGCTCCGGTCTCGTCTCCGCGCTGTTGGGCGCTTCCTTGGTCCTCGCCGCCACATCCGCGTCCGCGCAGAATGCGCCCGCGGCTGCAAAGGAGGAAACCCCCTGGTATCGCCTCCGCGGCGTCGCCGAGCTCGGGTTTCTGGCGGTGCTCTCGCACACGGTGCAGTTTGGCAGGGATGGGACGGACGTCGATTACGTGAGCGAAGGTGGGCAAGATACGCTCTTCCCTGCGCTCCGGCTCAGCACGGAGCTCGAGATCAAGCGCCGCCATACGCTGGTTTTTCTGTACCAGCCGCTCGATCTCCAGTCGCGCGTGGCGCTGCCGAATGCGGAACGTATCGACGGGCTGGATTTCCCCCAGGGCACGCCGGTCAGCATCCGGTATAATTTCCCGTTTTACCGCCTGAGTTATCTCTACAACCTGATCCCGTCGCCGCGGCACGAGCTCGGCTTCGGGCTGGGCTTGCAGATCCGGAATGCGACGATCGATTTCGCCTCGCTCGACGGCACGCTCTTGCGCTCGAACAGGAACATCGGCCCGGTGCCGCTGCTGAAGGCGCGCGGGCGTTATGGCTTCGAGAGCGGGGCGTTCATCGGATTCGAGTTCGACGGGTTTTACGCGCCGATCAGCTACCTGAACGGGAGCGACGAGGAGGTGACGGGCGCGCTCGCCGACCTCAGCCTGCGCGCAGGGGTGCGGCTGCCCTATGCTGCGGAGGCGTTCGTGAACCTGCGTTATATCGGCGGCGGCGGGGTGGGCCAGGGAGCGCCGGAGCCGCCCTTCAGCGACGGATACAACGAGAACTGGCTGCATATCATGACGCTGTCGCTCGGAGCGGCCATCGGGACACGCTGAGCGGGTGTCGACGCTGGGGTCAGCCTTTTGTGCTTGACACGCGTTGCCTTCTTCGTTCTCCTCCTTGAATGATGCAACCTCGTATTGCCTTCGCCTTATCGCTCGCGGTGATTACCATGAGCTGCGTGGCCGGTCCGGAGGGGGCCGGGGAGGGGGAAGGGGACGGGGTGATGGGCGAGGACGAGCAGGCGCTCGTGGGGTGCCCGTTGTCCCGCGTGAAAAAGGCCGGGCGGGTGGAGAATGGCGCGCTGCTCTGCGGCGACTGGCAATGGATCGACGCTGGAAACCGGCACTACGCGAAGATGGTCGGCGTGCGTTCGGGCGGAAAGGCCGATCTCCACGTGTGGTCGGATGCCGCGGCCGGGTGGGTGCGGGCGTCGGCCACCACGAATACCTCGACCGAGGTGATCGACTGGGCGCCAGCGCAGAGCGACTGGTACATGGTCTGCGCATTCGGCAACGGCGACTGGGATGATGTCCGCTTCACGAGCGACGGATCGAATCCCTCGATCTGTGGCGCCGTCGGATCGCAGGTCGATTTCTGCTTCGGCGCGGTGGGCTCGAACTGCAGCGGCGTCGTCAACTCACCCTGCTCCACGAAGGGTGACGCCATGGTCGAATGCCAGGCGTCGGTGGGTGCGCAGCTCCACGACACTTGCTGCTCGCACAACCCGGGAGGGCACAATTGCGGGGGCAGCGGCAATCCGAGCGGATGGCCGTCGGATTGCAAGTCCGAATGGGATCACGCCCAGAACGACGTGACGACCACGCGGCAATTCCCTCGCCTCTTCGACGCCACGGAGCCCTCCTACCGGCCCACGGACATGGCATCCTGGGCCTCGTTCTCCACCTACGACGCGCGCCACCGCGGGCTGCCGAATGCGCTCTCCATCAAGACCCCGGTCAACAAGGCGCTCTGGGACGTGGATGCCCAGAATGGCTGGTGCCAGAACCCCTCGAGTTACGACCGTTACTGGAGCTTCCAGGGCTGGTATGCGGTCTGTCGCTGAATCACGCCTTCTTCGCGAGATTGCGCCGCGTGCGCCACGAGCCCACGACGGCACCCAGCCCGAAACCAAGGGCAAACACGGCCGCGACGATACCACCCATAATACGTATCGGGCTGCGCGCGGAGCGGTCGCCCGACGGTCCTTGTGGCTGCGCCGCGGCGGTCACGATCAGGTATCCGCGAGAACGACCCGACACGAGGTCCGTCGTGCGAATCGCTTTGTAAAGTGATTCCGTTCGCACCCAGGTGGGCGGATACTTGTATCGTGCGACGTCCATCACGAGCACGCGGTCCTTCGCGGCGTTGTATGCGCCGAGCGGCGAATGGTGGCCGGTGTACTCCTGACCGACCTCCGACCGCTCATAATTCACGACGATGAAGTTCGTCGGGTCCGCGAGGTTCTCGGCCAGGCGCTTGCGAAAATCCTCGAGCGTCGTCTCCTCGCCGTGGACGACGTCGACCCGAACGGGGTGGCAACGAAGGAGGTCCGCGAGCTGCGTGAGCGTGGTGCCGCCTCGCGCGACGGATTCGGGCGTGAACACGCCTCGCGCGCACGTGTTGAAGAAGTCGCCGTGCGTGAAGGTCTGGACGCCGAGCTTGTCGTCCAGCGGCGCGGGGACCTGGAGGGCATTGAGGATCGTGACGGCGCTCGCGATGCCACACGCGGACGGTGTTTCCTGCGTCAGGTGATGCCCGGCGATGTGAAAGTAGTCGGCACGCGCGGTCGACGCGAGGAGCAACGCCTCGCCCTCGGGCGTATCGAGCGCGACGAGGTCGGCTGGGAGCGCGCTCTGCTGCGCGTGCGCAGGCGCCGCGGCGAGCGAGGTGATCGTAAAGAGCAGGGCCGCGATGCGTCGAGAGGTTTTCATTCGTCGGGTGTAGATCATGGAAAGGCCAGGGATCAAAGGGGCGGAAAGTCCCCTCACTCCGTCACGGCGCGGCGCACCGCGACCGCCAAGCTGCACGCTTCGAGCTCGTCGCGGTGGCTCGAGCCCAGCGAAGACAACGCGAGCTCCTCCGTGCGCCGACGCACCCGCAATAACGTCTTTTTCCCGGCGAGATCCACCAGCGTCACGCGCGCGCCGGAACGGCCGTCCGCGACGATGAGCAAAAGCTCCGCCAGGGCCGCCTTTTTCGCGAGCTCGACGGGAGCCTTTTGAAGCTCCTGCCGCAGCCTCTTCAGCGCATTTCGATCCTGTGCGGCGCGCACCGAGTTTTCGAATGCGGGCGCGAGCACCGCGAGGCCGATCCGCGCCTCCGCGAGCCGCCGCACGCTCGCCGTCTCGTCGTCGACCTTCGCTCCCGCGAAATACACGCCCCGCACCTTCACGAGCAGATCGCGCTCCGACGTCGACGCGGGCGGGTAAAGCAAACAAACGAGGAATGCGTCCTTGATCGACCCGCGCGCCGCATCGTCGATGCCACGCGCGTCGCGTAGCTCCGCCGCGGAGGCACGCAAGTAAAGCGCAGGCCGACGCAAGGTCGCGTCGAATGAGCCCGCCGACCGCAGCGCCGGGTCGATGATCTCCGGCGCGTCCGTTTCCCCCGCGGCCTCCACGAGAACACGCTCCGTCTCCGCGATGAGGCCCTCGTGCCCCGGCGGGAGCCCCACGCGAAGCCCTTCGATTTCGGTCAACAATGCGCTCCGATCCGCCTCGAGCACGCGCCGTTCGTGGATCACCATGGCGGCGAAGAGCCCGCCCAAGACCACCAATGCAAGCAGCGGCAAGAGCCGCGCCGGCCGGAACTCCTGCCGGCTCGCGAACGGCGACGCCATTCCGAGCCCCGCCGCCTTGTGGCGCGCGCGCGCTTTGGGGCTGACGGCCCGCTCCACCCGCGCGCGGAGCGCCGGATTCATGCGTGGCGTCACCAAAAACGTCGCCACGTCAGCTCTCCCGCGCACGCACGGCCGGCGCGCGCATGTTGCGATCGATGAGCCCCTCGAGCTCGTCGCGGCTCACGCCGAGCCGCGCGGCCGCGTGCGACGCGAGGGATGTCGTCGCCACACCCGGGACGAACTGGTAGGTCGGCCGCTGCGCCGCGTCGAGCCCCACCTGGACGAACCGCAGCCCGGCAATCGAATTCTCCCGCGCGAGCCTTCCTGCGAACGTCAGAAAATGGGTGGTGATGAACGCCTGCGGGCGCAGCTTCGCGAGGAGCGATATCACGAGCTCGAAGATCTCCTCCCCTTCGGAGGGGTTCGTCCCGGAACATAACTCGTCGAGCATCACCATCGCGCCGGGGCCGAGCGTCTCGAAGAGCGCCCGGATGCGGACGAGCTCCATCCCGAGCCGCCCCTCGCTCTGATCCACCCGCGTCTCCTGGATCAGCGATACGACGAGCCCCGGGACCCGCACCAGGTTCGCCTCGCGCGCGGGGACGAACATTCCCCCTTGCGCGAGGAGCTGCGCCAGCGCCACCGATTGGAGAAGCCGCGTTTTGCCGCCGGAGTTCGGTCCGGTGATGAGCACCGTCACGCCCGTCCGATCGGTCACGATGTCACAGGGCACGGCACGAACGCCGCTCGCGACGAGCAGCGGGTTGAAGAGCCCGAGCAGCGCGCGCGGCTTTTCATTCGTGTCCTCCGTGGCCGGGCGTATCTCGGGCAGGCAAACCTCGAGGCCCGCGGCATTCGCGAGATCCCGAAACCCAAGCGCCCCGAGATACACCTCCATCTCGCCGAGGAGCGGAATGAACCGCAGGACATGCGCCTCGACGCCTTCGAATACAGCGTCGAGCAGGCGCGCCATGACCTCACCCTCGTTGAAGCGGTAGCCGCGGAAAAACATCTCGATCTTGGCGAGCCACCGGCGCGTCGGCGAGAGGACGAAGGGGTTGTCCTGACGCTCGCGGATGTTCTTGACCTCGAACCCACGCACGCTCCCGTCGGCGCCGACGCGGATGTTGAGCCCGAGCGTGGCGAGGTGCTCGTCGTAGTCGAGCAGGGCGACCATCGATTGATATCCCTCGGTCTCGCGCGCCACGACGCCGAATTCACGCAGGCGAGAGAGACCGGACGTCGCGCCGTCGAAGGATTCGCTCATCCGGTCGAACGCCTCCTTGATGAGCAAAAGCACGTCGAGCTGCCGCCGCGTCGCGTCGAACTTCTTTCCTGCGGTCGCGCCCTCGAGCGACGCGCGCAAGCGGCAGGCGATCGTGTAGAGCTCCTCGAACTGGCGGCGAAAGACGGGCGAGTCTACGAGCTCGCGCAAGATGCCCCGCCGGAAATCCGTCACGCCGGGATCACTGGGCGGATGCGCGAGGACACGAAGGATGAACGCGCGGTTCACGACCGCATCGCGCTCGCCCGCTCGTACACGAAAGCCGCGTGTGACGAGGTCCTCCACGAACAGGTCCGGCGCGAAGCTCTTCGGATCCCACGTGGACGGGGCGAGGGGCGCTCGCTCGAGGGCCTCGTTGAAGAGACCGCCGGAGACGCCGCTCGCGAATGCGAACGAGAGGGCCTGGCGCAGCTCCTCGAGGTCGGGCCTCGCGATCGGATCGGGCTGAAGCAGGCTCAGGATCTCGTGGGTCGGCGCGGCGTCAGGGGCGGGAGGGGATGTCTTCATGGGCTGGGTGAAGAGGGGAACGTTCGGCGAAGGAGTCCGTAGGGTCGCCCAAAGTTCCCCCGGCGACAAGCCCGCCTGCCGCGACTGGAAGCCGCGTCGGGGCGTCCGTGATAAGACGAGGGTAGGGTGAGACGACGTCGAACCTCGCTGAACGTGAGCTCCTGGAGTCGAGTTTGGAAAACCACACATCCCTCTCCGCAGGCAAAAGGGTCATCGTCGCCGCGTTTGGAGACACCCCTCTCGAGGCCATCGAGCGCCACACCTCGCTCGAGGACATGCCTCCGCCCGATCCGGCGACGTTATCGCCCCGTGACGTGATCGTGGCCATCAAGAGCGCATCCGTCGGCTGGGTCGATCTCCTGATGACGAGCGGCCAGTATCAGCACATGGCGCAGCCGCCGTATTGTCCGGGGCTCGAGTATGCGGGCGTCGTCGCCTGGATGGGCGAAGAGGCTCGGGCGGCGGGTCCATTCGCCGTGGGTGATCCCATCCTCGTGGACGGCTTGCTCGCGGGGCCACGCTCCCTCGGCAAGTACCAGAAATACGGCGGGTTCGCCTCGTACGCCGTCGCGCCGATCGAGGCCGTGCAGCGCATTCCCGACGGGCTCGGCTTCGACGAGGCGTGTAATCTCCTCGGAAACTACGAGACCGCGTACCATTGCCTCGTCGCCCGCGGGCGCCTTCGCGCGGGCGAGACCGTGCTCATCCATGGCGCCTCCGGCTCGACCGGGCTCGCCGCGGTGCACCTCGCCAAGATCCTCGGCGCGAGGGTGATCGCGACGGGTCGCTCCGACGAGAAGCTCGCCGTCGTGGCCGCGCAAGGCGCCGATCACGTCATCAACTGCAAAGGCGAAGGCGGCGGCCTTCGATCGTTTCGCGCCGACGTGAAGGCCTTGACCGGCGGCGAGGGCGTCGACGTCGTTTACGACGGCGTCGGCGGCGACGAGATCTCGGTCGAGAGCATGAAATGCGTGCGTTTCGGCGCTCGGCTCCTGATCGTCGGATGGGCCTCGACGCCTTTCGTGGCAAAAGGCAAAGGGCAACGCGGCGCGCCGAACGTCAACATGCTCCCGACGAACCTCATCATGATGAAGGGCCTCGACGTGCTCGGTTGCCCGACCGCCATTTCGACCCTGCACGATCCATCCATTCGCGCGCCGCGGCTCCAGCAGATCTTGCGCTGGGCGAACGAGGGCAAAATTCGGCCGTACGTCTCGCAGCGTTACCCGCTCGAACGATATGCAGACGCGATGCGGGCGAAATGGAATGCGGAGTTCGTCGGCGGCGCCGTGCTGCACCCCTGAACGGCGTTTGAAGTGTTCCGGGCCCTCCCACGTCCTACGAGCTCCCCTGGCTCTCCACTTCAGGGGGACGAGGTACTTCCTTCATGACGAAACGAGTCTCTCTCCTTGGCACCACGATCGCTTCCCTGGCTCTCCTCGGATGCGGGCCGACCACCCCCATCCTCGGCAATGGCGGCGACGCGTGCCCCGCGTGGGACGACAACGTGGCGCCCCAGAACGTCGTCGCCCCGAGCGACACACCACCTCCCACGCGCAAGCAGGACCTCGCGGCGTGCACGGGAGGCCTCAGCCCTGTCGAGATCGACGAGCAGCTCGCGCTCGCGGACCTCGTCGAGCGCGATTTCGCCGAGCAGCGCGCCTGCGGCCTGCTCCTGCGCAACTACGCGTTCACGCTCAGCCATTACTTCGCCGCGGCCGCCTGCGGCAACAGCACCTACCCGAGCGGCTTCGTCTACAACGGCTCCGGCTACTACAGGGTCGGCAGCATCATGGGCGTGCAGGCGAAGCTCGCGAAGGACACGAGCTTCGGCATGAAGGGCGACGATCTCCCCTTCGACGTCTTTGATCAGCTCTCGTACAGCGACGGACCCCTCGCCATCAAAGCCGAGATCATCGCCGACACGACGTGGTCCACGAATGACCCCGACGACCTCAGCGTCCGCGTGAAGGGCACCCTCAGCTTCGCCTTCGAAGGCAAGCCGAAACCCGAGGGGCTCGAGCTCTGGGGCATCCCCGGCAATGGAACGGCCGTCGACAAGCAGCAGGAGGAGCTCGCGAAGACCATTGGCGAGAGCGTGGCCTTCACCTCCGAGGCGGCCATCACGACCCTGGATGGAAACAACGGCGTCTCCTACACCTTCGCCTCGAGCGAGGCGACGATCGACGCGACCTACAACAGCCAGGCGCTCGGCCTTCAGCTCGTCAGCATCTCGGCCAAGAGCGCCACGACGAACCAGTCGGCCACGCTCGTCCATTACGGCGTCTCGTTCGTCCCCATCGCGCACGGGCCGCTCTCGGGGTCGATGATCTTCCGCATCGAGGGCGGGAAGTTCCCCTATTACGTGAAGTACAGCTACCCGAACCGCGTCGAGGCCGACGTGGAGTTCTCCTGTACGCAGCCCGTGCCCTGAATCTGGTGTCACCGAGATGAAGCGTGTTACGCTGGTGCGGTGAAACACACCGGAACCAGCTCCTCGCGTCGGGCCGTCGGCATGGTGAAGGTCGTCGACGTCAACAAGGCCACGCTCGATCTCTGCCGTGCCGTCGACAAGGCGCAGTTCCGTGCCGGGTTGCATATCATCTTCAATGAAGCCTCTTTGCAGACGTTCCACCGCGAGCGGAGGGCGCGTTGCGCCAGAGCGAGGAGGAGACGAGCCTCGCGCACAGGAGGGCGAGCATCGCCATTCTGGACATCACGGGCGTGCCCGAGATCGACGCGGAGGCCACGAACGGGATCATCCTCGCGGCCCAAGCGGTGCGGCTGCTCGGAGCGCAGGTGGTATTGACGGGTATTCACCCGGTGGTCGCGCGAAGCCTGATCGATCTCGGCTCGGATCTGAGCGCCATCGTGACGCGCAGCACCCTGCAAACGGGGATTTCGTATGCAATGCGCGCCGGGGGCTCGCGGCGCTGAGGGGCGTTTTTGGGGGCGGGGAGGCTTGCGGCTGTGCCTCGCGCCACCCACATGGATGGACCGAGGTCCGGTGCCATGGAGTACTTCGTCCTCTTTTGCGTGGGAAGCGCCCTGTTTTACCTGGTCGGCGGTCTGCCGCGCCTCGTGGCCGGCGCGCGTGAGCTTCGGCGCGCGTGGGCCCTCGACGCGAGGCGAAGCGCGCCGGTCCTCAAGGCAGGGGACGTTCGGGACGGGCCGGTGCGGGTGCGCGGCCGGGTGCGCGTCGTCGGCAAGGTGCTTCGGGCCCCGGATGGCACGCATTGCGTCGCGTATGAGGAGCAGCAGGGCGTGCTCGGGGCCGTTCAGGTGTCTGCGACGACGTTCGAGGTCCAGTCGGGCGGGACAAGCATCCGCGTCGAGCCAGGCCAGGCGGTGATCGCGGTGGGGCAGGTGCGGGGCCTGCTCGGCGAGCGCATGCGGATCGTGCAGCCCGGGGATGTCGTGACGGTCTACGGTGTCGCCGTGCGTGTCCCGGACGTGGTGGGGCCCTTGGCCGAGTACCGGCGCGAGAGCGCGCGCATCGTCGTTCGCGCGGCGCCCGACATGCCCCTCGTCATCGAGCGCGGCCGGGCACGAGGGCTCGAGAACCTCGCGTGGGGCGCGGGTTTGTTCGCGTCGGCGATATTGATGCTAGCGCTCGCCGTGGTGATCTGGATCTGAAGCCGCGACGAGCGCATACCGACGACGGACGGGCGGGCTACTTCTTCTTTTTGCGTGGTCCGCCGATCGCGGCGGGGGCATTTCCAGCGCAGGTCGCGCCGGCGAGGTTGTAGGGCGTGTCGAAGAACATGAACTCGTACACCCCGTCAGCGGCGAGCGCCGACGTATTGAAGCCCTCGCCGATTCGAATGCCGTTCGCCACCATGAGCACCTGGTGCCCCTCGGCCAGGGTGGTGGCCCGCGGGCCAGGGAATACCTCCATGGCGTAGGTATCCGAGGCGACGATGGACGGCCGGAACTGCGCGAGCCAGTGGCATTCGGCGATCCACGGGCCAGGAGCCGCGCCGAGGTACGCGGGCCAGAGCGCCTCGTCCGCCCAGTAATAACTCCATCCCGTGCGGATGATGACCACGTCCCCGGCCTGGATGCCATCGAGGCCCTCCCAATCCATCGTCGCCTGGAGGTCGGCGATGGTGATGCGATACCCCGGCGCGAGGGATTTCCCGTTCGGCGCGACGGCGCTCATGTGCCCCACCGCGAGCTTGTAGCCGAGCACGTCGAGGAGCAGGCCCCGCGTGATGATCGGCCCGATGTTCTGGATCCCGATCGATTTCGTGCCCCCGAGGATGCTGCCCGGCCCGTAGTTCGCGGCCTCGGAGTCGGCGCGGGCCAGGGCCTGCCGCTCGAGCGGGTCGAGGATGTCGGGGCGCGGCGTGATCTGCTCGAAGCGGTGGCCGCCGTAGAACCAGCCGTCGAAGCTCGGGTGGCCGAAATCGTCGACCTGGGTCGCCTGCTGGAACGTGAATGCCTCGAACCGCTCGTCCTGGTAGAAGAACTGGTTCTCGCCGACGGGCCCATACGCGGCGATCCAGTAATCGGCGCGGCGAGGTGGCTCGTGCGGGAAGGCCGGGTTCCCCGCGCGCATGGGCTCGCCCAGCGAATACACCTTCGAGTCTCCGCGCTGCGCGAGCTTCAGCGCGTCCTTGCGTTTCGCCTCGTTGATCTCGACCAGCGAGCCGACGGCATCGCCCCAGACGCCGAGATCGTCCCAGCGCGAGAAGATCCAATCGAGCGTTACGGGATCGTCGTTGAAGGGACCTGCGTGGATCGGGCTCGCCGGGCTCGCGTGCGCCCGCCCCGGGATCATCTGCGCGATGACCCCGACGCCGGCCGCGCCCGCGGCGCCACCGAGGAAATCACGACGGCTCACCCGAGTCTTCTCGGCCTGGACCGCAAACACGTCTTTCAAGAAACGCATGCTGCGCTCTCCTTTCGTACAGCGCAGCCGCAATTTTTCCACGGCTGCGCCAATCGAGCAATCCGATGGATCGAACGGCAATGACCGTTCGTTTTTCAGGAAACACGACGCGGGCGGGATTGGCAAGTCATTTCGTGGATGCCCGGTGCGGCGCGAGGCTCGGCCCGAGCGCCGCCCTGGCGTAGAGCCTCGGCGAGCTGCGTTGCCCGCGCGTCACGAAAAATGAGACGTGCTTCTTGCGTGAGGTCTTGATGCGCGCCCTGCAGGGGCCGTACATTCCGGCGTGGACCAGCCGCAGCACCAGAGCGAGCGGATGAAGCCACAGTTCCCTGCGCGCAGCGATGCGCCAACGAGCGAAGGCAGGACGTGAACGGTCAGCAAGCAGAGACCAAGCGGGACGAAGATCGGGAGACGCTGCTCGGCCGCATCGACGCGCTGGAGCGCGAAAATGCGGCCCTGCGGCAGGAAATCCCGCGAGTCCTCGATGGCGCGCGCGATGTTTTACAGCGGTCCGAGATCGACGCGTTACGCGCGAGCGAAATGCGGTTCCGCGCGTTGCTCGCGAGCCTGCACGTGGGCGTGGTCATGCAGGATCTGGGCGGGAAGATCGTCCTCTTCAACCCGTACGCCCTCACGCTGCTCGGCGTGAGCGAGGATCAGCTTTTTGGTCGGACCTCGTTCGATTCACGCTGGGGCGCGGTGTACGAGGACGGCTCGCCATGTCCGGGCGAGGAGCACCCGGTCTCCGTCGCGCTGCGGACGGGGAAACCCGTGCGTGATTTCGTGCAAGGCATCGACCGGCCGGCGCTGGGGGATCGCGTGTGGTTGCTGGTGACCGCGGTGCCGCAGCTCGACGAGAAAGGCGTGGTGAAGGGCGCGGTCGTGACCTTCACGGACATCACGGCGCGCAAGGAGGCCGAGGATCTCGTGCGGGCGCAGTCCCGGATGCTCGAGGAGATGTCGACGCCGCTCGTGCCGATCGGCGACGATATCGTGGCCATGCCGCTCGTCGGGACGGTGGACGCGCGGCGCGCCGAGATGGTGCTCGCCACGCTGCTCGCGGGTATCGCGCAGAAGGGGGCGCGCGTGGCCATCCTGGACATCACCGGCGTGAGTGTGGTCGACGCGCACGTGGCGAGCACGCTCGTCCGCGCAGCGCAGGCGGCGCGGCTCCTGGGTGCGCAGGTGGTGCTGACGGGCATCCGCGGCAACGTGGCGCAGACACTCGTCGAACTCGCGGTGGATCTCTCGGGCCTGGTGACACGAGGCACCCTGCAGGGCGGCATCGCCTGGGCGTTCTCGCGGCGCTAGCGGCTCGGCCGAGCTTCAGGCAGCTTTTGCCGTTTGCCGCCATGCGCCGTCATTGAGACGAGCTTGTCGACGCTCACCCGGGCAGGCGTATCATTTCTTGAGCTTGCCGGCCGCCTCGAGTTTCTTGAGCTCGCTGTGCCCGCCGACGAGGATGCCATCGATGAACACCATCGGAAAGGTGGGAAAACCCGCCCAGAGCTTGATGGCGAGGCGCTCCTTCCAGCGGGAAAAGTAGCTTCCATACTCGAGGTACGTGTACTTGATGCCTGCATTGTCGAGCAATTTGCGGGCGTTTTTCACCACCGGGTTTTGCGTCATGCCGACGACGACGACGGGATCACGCGTGACGGCGTTCGCGACTTCGTCGACAATGCCTCGGTGGAAAGAAGCGATGAGGTCGTGGACCTCGGGGGAGACCTTGTCGCTCGGGAGGGTGGGGCGAATGCTCATGGTCACGCTCGTGTAGTCCATGTAAGAACGAGTTGCAACGGCTGGGATGACGATCCCAGCCGTTGCTTCGCTCCAAACCTCGAGGGCGCGCCCGCTCAGTCAGAGGACGGTAAAGTCGACGTTCGCGTAGCCCGATACGAACGTGGTGTTGACCGCGTTCCCCGAAGCATTGAAACATCGGATCGTGACGAGCGAATCGGTTCCGCTCGATGACCAGCCGGACAGCTTGCAGTAGTCGGCCGTGGTGCCATACGCGGTCACGAGCGTCGTCGAGCCCGTGGTGC
>JANMGF010001281.1:0-2952 GCA_031374535.1 Polyangium sp. (in: bacteria) | reverse complement strand
GGCGTGCAGATCGCGGGCGGCGGGAACAACTCCAGCCTGCCCGCCGAGGGTTGCCCCGCGCTCACCACGACCCTCGGGATCAACAACGGCGTCGCCATCGATCCCGTCCGCGGCGACGCGTTGATCGGCAGCCGCCACGGCCTCGTTCGCCGCATCCGCCCGGCTGGCGGCACCTCGCCCACGACCGTCGACGCCGACGACTGCATCGACTTCGTCGCCGGCAGCTGGGACATGGGCGCCGCGATCCCCAACGCGGGTTACGCGGGCGATGGCGGCCCTGCCAAGAGCGCCACCCTCGCGCTTTTCTCGCGACCCTTCGTCGATCGCCAGGGCTCGCTCCTCGTCCTCGGCGAGGGCCGCCTGCGCCGCGTCCTCTTCGACGCCGCCGGCAACCCGGGCCTCATCGAGACCATCGCCGGCACCGGCCCCGCGAAGATCGACAACGCCCCTGCCCTCTCGCTCCGCGCGCTCAACAGCCTCAGCGGGATCCGCGTGGACGCCGCGAACAACCGCTACGTCTACACGAGCGGCGCCTTCGTCGTGGGGCAGGACCGCACGACGAACCTCATCACGGTGCTCGGCGGCACGGGGTACCTCGGCAACACGGTCGGCCCGAACATGCTGGCGATCGAGGCCGCGCTCGGCAGCCCGCGTGGCCTCGAGATCGTGGGCGACGCGCTCTACGTGCTCGAATCCAACATGCCACGCGTCTCGAAGATCGACCTCGCCACTGGCCTCTTCTCGATCCTCGCCGGCGACGGCAAGATCGCCACGGCCGCCGAGCAACAAGCCGCCGTCCTCGCCTCGTCCTCCCGCGTCGCGATCAACACCGGTGGCCCCAAGGTCGCGGTCGGCCCGAGCGGCGCGCTTTATTTCGCCGACGAAGGACGTGTTCGCGTCATCAACGTCACGAACCAGGCGATCAACACCTTCGGCATCACGCTCGAGCCTGGGTACATCGACGACATCCCGCTGAACTTCGGCTCGAACCTGAGCGGCGTCACCTTTGGGCCGAACGGCGATCTCTACGTCGCCTCGTACAACACGAACGCCGTCACCCGCGTCCCCGCCGCCGGCCCCTTCGCCGTACAAACCGTCATCGCCAGCGACAGCCAGCGAAACGGGGTCTCCAAGCCGGGCGTCGTCTCCGACCTGCGCCTCAACCGGCCGAGCGACATCACCTTCCTGCCCACGGGCGAGCTCGTGATCGCCAACGACTTTGGCCACACGCTCGTGGTCGTCGAGCCCGACCGGGCCGGCGTGATTGGCCCGACGAGCCTCTTCGCCCACGTCTTCGGCAGCGGCGCTGCGAGCCGCATCCAGCCCGGCGCGACGGCCCTCTCCGTCGCGCCGCGTGGCGTGCGTGCCGTGGCCGCGGACGGCCCCGACCTCGTGCTCATCGCTGGTGAACGCGTGGTCCGCCTCGGAATGCCCTGAGGACGTTCCTCAGAGCCCCGCCTCACACGCCCCGACGCTGTGCCCTTTCTCCCGCTTGCGTGATTTCCCCAGAAAATCCCGGTGCCCGTCCGCCACGTCTGCCGCGGCGGCGCGGGCTGCCGGGGACGCCGGCAAAAGCGTGTAATCGCTCCGCCCCGGATCCACGAAGAGCCGGCTGATCGGCACCGACATCGATCGCCCGTCCTTCCCGCGCTCCTTTTTCCAGGCCTCGAGCGGCCGCAATTCATCCATCACGATCACCCGATCGAGGACGTTCCCGTCGCTCTCCACGAGCTTCGCGTCGTTCTCCGTCACGAGCTCGAGCCCCGCGCGGCGTGCATCGCGGTGAAACAGGATGTTGTTGTGCACCACGTTCGGCCCCGCGGAGAGCCGGAGCTGCAGCGCGTTCCTCGCCCCCTCCGGCATCACCACCGTGTTGTGCACGATGGACAATCCCTTGGGGCCGAACCGACCATCCCCGTCCTCCCCGTCCTTGTCCTCCACCCCGTCGGCGTCCCCGAAGGCCACGATCCCCGACGCCGCATTGTCGTAGAGCACGTTTCCCTGCACGATCGAGTCCTGCACGCCGTCGAGGTTGATGGCCGCGCCGCGCCGCTTGTTTTTGTTCTCCAGCCTGCCTGCGCCATTGCCGATGACCAGGTTCCGCTCGATGGACGCCCCGGTCACGAGCCCGTCGGCCACGCCGCCGTAAAAGCTCTTGCCGCTCTTGTCCGTCTCGGGCTTCTCCCGCATGTCGGCGTTGATCTGGATCCCGCAGCCGTCGTTGTCGCGCAGCACGTTCGCGCGGATCATGGGCCTGTCGCCGCTGTTCGACAGGTAAATCCCGTGCTCCCTCCGGCTCCGCCGCACCTCGTTGTGCTCGACGGTCATATCGTCGGCGAACGACGAGAAGATCCCCCACCGGCCATTGTCGACGAACGTCCCGTTCCGGATCGTCACGTGCGTCCCGTAAAACACCGCCACCGCCGCCCGCGGCGCGCCGTGCGACGTGAGGCCGTCGACGACCACGTGCCGCGACTTCCGTACGATGATGTTGTCCCGGCACGCCGGCTTGTTTTTGCAGGTCGTATCCGGCTTGACGACCGCGCCCTTGCCCACCGCGAAAATCGTGATCGGCCGGCCTGGCTCGCCGTGGAGCCCGTCCACGGTGAACCGCTCGTATTCCCCGTCTTCCACGAGGAGCACGTCTCCGGGGGCCGTCGCGAGCGTCACCCCGCGCCGGATCTCCCGGCAGGGCGATTTCTCGGAGCAATCGTTCGCGTCGTTCCCTTTCGGTGACACCCGAAAGGACCTGCCGCCCGTGGGCACGGCCGGACGAGCCCGCGGAGGGCCGACCGGGGCAAGCGCTTGCATTCGCGGCGAGCGAGTCTCCGCCGCCTGGCCCGTCTCGCCCTCGGCCTGCTGAGGATCCCCCGGCGAAGCCGAGCGCGCGCAGGCGAGCAACAAGACGAGCGGAGCGGCACCCAGGAAAACACGCATGAACAGCACCTCCCG
>JANMGF010001280.1:0-5229 GCA_031374535.1 Polyangium sp. (in: bacteria) | reverse complement strand
CGATTTCCAGGGCGTCGACGGCTGCACGAACGGTTCGCAGGAGATGTCGAGCACGTTGCCCTTCGGGGCGACGGTATGGGGCTGGGGCACGACGCAGCAGACGCTTCGTGTCTCCTACGCCTACCCCGCGGGCGCCGGATTCCTGCCGATCAACGAGATCAAGCTCCCGCCGATCCCCAAGTGACCGTCCCCGACGTCTGGGTGGCCTCGCGACGAAAACACGTGCGCGACGGCCACCCGGCGGGGTCGGGAGAATGATACAGAGGACATCGCGTGATGGCTCGACGACATTCGCGGCGCGCGAGGTGGGCAAAGCGGGCGGCCGCCACCCTCCTGCCCGGCGCTACCCTTGCTTCGACCTTGCTCGTGGCTGCCGAAGCGCGCGCGCAGGACAAGACATTTTACCTCGATCGGCTGCAGATCGCGGGCGCGCCGGCCGATGGCCTCGCGATCTGGCGCCCCGAGCTCGGCCAGACGCGCCTCTACGGCCAGTTCGGGCTCGGCTTCTCGCTGAACCCGCTGCGGGTCGACAACCACGTCGACAACATTGACAAGGCCGAACGGTTGCAAGGCCCGCCCGTCGCGAACCAGCTCACGACGTACCTCACGGCAGGCGCCGAGATCCTCGAGCGCGGCGCGGTGCAGATGACGCTCCCGGTCGCGCTCTACCAAAGCGGCTTCCCCACCGGAGACGCGGCCCTGGGGCTCAACCAGAACGTGAACCTGCAAGCCGTCGCGCCGATGGATCTGCGGCTCGACGGGCGTTTCCTCGTGTTTCGCACCGAGGATAAATCCTTCAAGCTCGGCGTCCGCGCGAGCGCGTTCCTCCCGACCGGCGACGAGTTCTCCTTCGCCGGCGACAAGGACGCGTGGGTGAGCTTCGGCCTCGCGACCGAGTACGACGCGAAGAAGTTCTTCGTCACGCTCAACGCGGGCTTCGCCATCCGGCCCACGGCGAAGTTGCACGAGCTCACGGTCGGTCGCGAGCTCACGTACGGGCTCGGCGCGTACGTGCCCCTCATGCAGGATCGCCTGCGCGTCGGGGCCGAGATCTTCGGCTCTCTCGGCATGCTCCCCGAGACGCTCGGCGAGCTCGACGCCTCGCCGCTCGAGGTGTCAGCCTCGGGTCGCATGGCGCTCGATGCGAAACGTGCCTCGTGGGCGGGCCTCTCGATCGGCACGCGCCTGACGGGCGGCTACGCGCCGGACGTGCGTATCGTGGCGATCATCGGCGGCGCCTTCCAGTTGAAGGACACCGAGGTCGGCGCGGGCGCCGCGCGCTACCAGTTCCGCGACGACGTCGACACGGACAAGGACGGCTTCCCCGACCTCGTCGACATGTGCCCCGTCGACAAGGAAGACAAATCCCCGCCGAACCCCGACGACGGCTGCCCGACGATGGCCGATCGCGACGGCGACGGGATCCCCGACAACGTCGACAAGTGCCCGGACAACCCCGAGGACAAGGACGGCATCGACGATCGCGACGGCTGCCCGGAAGACGACGCCGATCAGGACAAGGTCCCCGACGCCGAGGACAAGTGCCCGAAGGAGCCGGGCATGCGCGGCGACGATCCCGAGAAGGAAGGTTGCCCGCAGTTCGTCCGCCGCATCAGCGGTTCGAGCGAGATCCAGATCACGAAGCAGGTCGAGTTCGAGTTCGACAGCAACATCATCCTGCCGAAGAGCTACGTGATCCTCGACGAGGTCGTGCGCCTGCTCAAGGCAAACCCCGAGATCAAGCTCGTCAGCGTCGAGGGGCACACGGACGACGTGGGCAAACCCGAGTACAACGACAAACTCTCGGGCAACCGCGCCGCGGCCGTGCGTGACTACCTCGTCAACAAGGGCGGCATCGCGGCCGAGAGGCTCCAGTCGAAGGGCTTCGGCGCGCGCAAGCCGATCGCGCCCAACACCACCAAAGAGGGCCAAGCGCGCAACCGTCGCGTCGAGTTCCACATCGTGACGCAGGCGATCGAGGGTCGGTGAGCTCTCCCCGGGGCGCGCGCGGCAGGCCCTCGGGGCGCGCGCTCGCCCTCGGGATCAGCCTCGCCGCCGCAGGGCAGGGGAGCACGACGAGCCTCCCCGCCGCGTACGCCGACGATCGGATCGTGCTCGGCGTCGATCGCGACGACGACGATGTCGATGGAAAGCCCGACGCGGAGCAGGACGTCGTCGTGCCGTCGACGGATCTGTTCGAGCTTTCCATGCCGACGGGCAAGGATCGAACGATCGAGGTGAGCGGCGGCGTGGTGCGCGTGCTCGTCGATGGTCGTCCGCTCGCCGGGAGCCTCGTGCCCGCGGGCGCGAGACGTGTCGCGCTCCAGGCCGTGCGGCCGGGGCGTGGCGAGGTGCGTGCGTTCGGACGAACACGTGCGATCGCGGCGCTCGACGTGCGGCCGATCGATGGACAGGGCCGCCTCGTGGATCCGGCACGCTCGCACGCGTCGCTCGAGCGCACGCCGCCCGAGCGTTTGCCGGTGGACCCTTATGCGAACAGCGAGGATCCCGACGCGGTGCGGTTCGTCGTCGTGGGAACCCCGGACGATCTGCCGCCCTTCGTGCGTGTCGCGGGTCGCTCGCCTTCGGGCGCCCTCGTCGATCGGCTGGACACGATGATGCTCGGCTCGGTCCCGTGCCCGGACGGCGTGGGCGCTTCGCTCGCGTGTGGCTCGACCTCGCCCATCCGCGTCGTGCCCGACGAGATCGATCGCAACCACCCGACGGTGCGGGATCGATCGGTGCGTGGTGAGCTCGGCGGCGCGCTGGAGATCGCGCTCCTCGGCGAGCCCCGCAAGCTCGGGGGGCTACGCGTCGCGGGGCCTCGCACGTCGGCGCTCGGGCCCCTCGTTCGGTATCGTGGTGTTTTGCGGGTGTTCCTCGTGCGGCCACGGCCCGGTGGGCCTCCGCCGGTCGGCGGGGATGATGCGGGCGCGATGGCCCTCGCGCGTGCGGACGTGGCGCAGGCGAGCGCGCTCTGGGGCGCGTGTGGCATCGGGTTCGGGCCGCCTGCGGAGACGTCGATCAGCATCGTGGATCCGCCGCGCCCGCACCTCGTGGCGCTCGGCTGTGATCACGGGCTCCCGGCCGCGGGCGGCAAGGTGCGCGTGCGCGTCGATGGGCGCGAGATCGCGGTGACCCTCGACAAAGGAACGACGCCTGCGGGCGCGGCGCGGGTGCTCGCGGCATCGATCACGGCGGCAGGGTTTTCGGCGCGTATCTCGGACAACGCGACGATCGCGGCGGGCGCGCGTGGCAGCTCGGACGTGCTCGTGCGGCGCAAAAGCGGCGAGCCAGCGCTGGTCGAGCCGCCCGCGTCGGGCCCGATCAGCACCGATCCCGTGCTCACGGCTTGCATCGGGCGCGTCGAGCTCGAGGACGGGCTCCAGCACTTCAACGACATCGACGCGATCGCGGGCACGGTGGAGGAGCGCGCGCTCATCAAGGCCCTCGACGACGGGGATCCCTCGACCATCGAGGTGATCGTGGTGCCGAGCTTCGGCGGCGGCGGTCGTATCGGCGAGAGCTTCATCGGCGCCGATGGTGGCGCCATACGCAACGTGCTCATCGAGGATCGCGCCGCGCTCCGGGCCGATCGTGCGAGCTTCGCCCTCGCGCACGAGCTCGGACACGTGCTCCTCGACGAGCCGGGTCATCCCGATGATTTCGGCAGGGATACCCCCACGCGGCTCATGGACGCGGATGCAGCGAACGGGACGGCCTTCGGTCCGCGGCGCTTGCTCGTCGACGAGTGCGTGCGGGCGCTGCGTCAAAGTGGTCCCACGGCGGCGGTGCCCTTGCTCCGCCCTTGGCCTCTGTCCGCGCTCGGCAAGGAGCGCTGAGCCGCTTCTCCCGCTGGATCGGCCGAGCGAGCGGCCGCGCGACATTCACCGGGTCAAGGCGCGTGGATGCGTGCTAGACGATGGCCTCGCATGTCGGCCAGCCAATCGAGGGCCCTCGCCGGGGGGATCGCGCTTTATCTGGGCGCTTACGTGGTGCTCGCGATCGCACTCGTGCGGCTGTTTTCCGCCTTGCTCGGGGCGCATTACGGGCTCGTGTGGGTGGCGCTTCTGCCGCTCGGGCTTGGGCTCGGCGCGTGGCTCGGCTCGGCCCTGGGGGGCATCGGCAAGTCGCCGCGCAGCGTCGCGCCGGTCGCGTTTTTTGCCGCGCTCTCTGCCGGTGGGATGG
The DNA here is from genome assembly GCA_031374535.1 of Polyangium sp. (in: bacteria). Classification (GTDB taxonomy): domain Bacteria; phylum Myxococcota_A; class Polyangia; order Polyangiales; family Polyangiaceae; genus Polyangium. The sequence goes on along the minus strand of JANMGF010001280.1, from coordinate 1,041 downwards.
CGATCTCGGTCGTCGTCGGCGTGCGCGCGCGCTCGGTGGACACCTTCGATCGCGCGGCGCTCTGGCAACTCGCGATTTTCCTCGGCACCTCGCTCCTGCCGTTTTTGCTCGCGGGCGTGACGCTCACGGGCGCCCTCGGCGCGGCGCGGCGGCGCGCGGGGGACGTCGGCAAGAGTGGGCTCCTCGGCGCTGCGTGTGGTGTCGTCGTCGCCGCGTTCGTCCTGCGCTTCGGGCCTGCGCGCGTGGGGCTCGGCGCCGCCATCGTGGCGAGCCTCTCGGCCGTTCTTTTCGCCTTTGCCGCGAGGCAAAAGGACGGCGAAGGCCGGGCGCACCCGGGGATCGTCGCGACGTTCGTGCTCGGCAGCTCCGTCCTGCTCGCGGGCGAGATCGGCGCGCCTTACCTCAAGCTCGCGGCCGTGCGCTGGATCCAGCTCGAGCGGGTTGAGTGGCAGCACTGGACGAGCCGCGCCCTCTTCACCATGGACAAACCCGCGTCGGGCAGCGCGTGGCTGCGGGCGGACGGGACGTTCGGCACGCCGATCTACGAGGGAAAACAGATCCCGCCGGCCTCGCCCGACGAGCTCGGATACGTCCTCCACAAGGACAAGGGGCCCGTGCTCGTCCTCAGCCCCGGCGGCGGGCGTGAGCTTCGTGCCGCGCTCCGGCAGAACCAGAAGGAGATCCACGCGGTCGAGGCGGATCCGGCCCTCGTGCACGAGGTGATGCGCGGTCGATCCCACGCGTGGAGCGGCGAGCTGTACGACAAACCCGAGATCCGGATCCTGGTCGAGGGACCTCGTGGCTACGTCCGCCGCCCGCCCGTGCTCTACCGCAGCGTGATCGTCGGGTACATCGACTCCCTCGGGCCTACTTCGGTCGGCGCCCTGGTCGCGACGCCGAGCTCGCTCTTCACGACGCAGGCGGTCCGGGATCTCCTGCTGGCGGCCCTTCCCGAGGGCACGGTGACCCTCTCGCGGCCCGAGGTGGAGGCGGATCGGCTCGTCGCCCTCGCCACGCGTGCGCTCGGCGAGACGGGGGCGG
>JANMGF010001252.1:0-1067 GCA_031374535.1 Polyangium sp. (in: bacteria) | reverse complement strand
GACGGGCCTGAAGGTCATCGATGCGTGCCGGTCCATAAAGACCGTGGTAATAAAGCGACGCCTGCGCCACGAGCGTGATCGCCATGGCGTCGAGCACGTGATCCAGCGTGGCGACGTCGCGAAAGCCCTCGGTCGCTGCGGCCCCTGCGCAGACGAGCAACACGAGCAGGCTGGCCTCGACGAACCACACGATCGCACGGCGACGCGACCGAAACAGCTCGAGCATGAATGCCCCCTATGAAAAAGGGCGCACGCATTCCGAGCCTGCGCGACGCCCCCCAAGCCCCACGCCGGGATCCCCCCCGGGTGACCGGGCGAGCCCCGGCAGTTCTGTGACAGGACTTACGTTAGCGCCTGGTCACGCGAGGTGCCAGGGGGGGCGGGGGATGGCCGGGGAGGGCCGGGGTGTCATTCCGTGACGCCGTTCGTCCCGTCGTGACTCGTTCCGTTCGTGGTGGTGGCGTCGCCGTTCGTGACGGCCCCTTCGCCATTCGTGTCCGACTCGAGCGGCGGGGGCGGGACGGTGCCTTCCTCGGCCTCGGCGAAGGCCTCGATCGCGACCACACGCTCGTCGCCGTCGACGTTCATGAGGCGCACGCCCTGGGCATTGCGGCCGGTCTCCCGGATCTCGGCGGCCTTGGTGCGCAAGGTTTGTCCGCGATCCGTCACGAGCATGATCTGATCGGCCGGCGAGACCATGGCGACGCCCACGACGGGGCCATTGCGCTCGCTGGCGTCGATGAGAATGACGCCCTTGCCGCCGCGGCTCTGGAGGCGGAACTCCTCGAGCGGCGTGCGCTTGCCATACCCACGCTCGCACACGGCGAGGACCCGATCGCGGCCGCCATCCGTGACGCAGAGGCCCACGACGAGGTCGCCCTCGTTGAGCTCGATACCCTTGACGCCCATGGTGGCGCGGCCCGTCGCGCGGACCTCGCCCTCGGGGAAGCGGATCGACATGCCCTCGCGCGTGGCAATGAGGAACTCGCGTTTTCCGTCAGTGATGGCCGCGGAGAGGAGCATGTCGTCCTCCTCGATACGCACGCCGATGATGCCCTTGTCGCGGA
>JANMGF010001228.1:0-4233 GCA_031374535.1 Polyangium sp. (in: bacteria) | reverse complement strand
GACGGGCCTGTACTGAGGGGTCTTGCCGCGGGCGATTCCCCTCCGCTCGACGTCTACTTATCGCCGTACGGATCCGTAGGATCGACCCTGCGCGCGTCGGACGTCGGCGCCGTCTTCGCGCCCGGCTGCTTATGCGGCGGCCTCCACCACGCCGGCGGATACCAGAGGCCGTCGATACGTTGCCAGCCGCCCCCGGGGTTCGGCGGGAGAAACTTGTAGCCGGCGTCGGGCAGGTTGACGCCCGCGTCGAGGCCCGCGTCGAGGTCCGCGGCGCCTGCGTCGATCGGCGCAGCTTGCTCGATCGGCGCGCTCGCGGAAGGAGCCACGCTCGCGACAGGCGTGACGCTCATCGGTGGGGGCGGGATCGGAGCGGGCGGAGGCGGCGTCGAAGCGGCCCGCGACGGCGGCGAAAGCCAGCGAAGGGCCGGCGGCACGAACGGCTCGACCGACGGCAGGTGGCCCATTCGAAGCGCAGCCGCCGCGCCGCCGAGCAGGATCAACAACACGAGGACGAACCAGGGCCACGCCGACCTGCGGCGTTGCGACTGGACGAGCGTCGCAGGCGCCGGGGGCAGGGGAGTTGGATCGGCCGGAACGACGATCGCCGGCGGAGGTGTCTTCGTCGCGTCCCCTGCGTCGAGCGCGATGGGGATGATGCCTTCGAGCGAAGCGCCGCGCGAGGAGGGAGTGCCCATCCGACCCCGCGAGGGAGGCGGATCGCTGTGGAGCAAAAGGCCACGCGTCGAGGATGGACCGCCGCGACGCCGCGACGCCGGCCCCTCACCGGACTCGGCTCCGCGCGTATCCGCCGCCTGGATCGCGGCTGCGATCTCCGCGCGGCGCAGGGCCGATCGTTCGCCCATCACGTTGCGCATGAACGACGAGACGTCGCCGTCGGTCACGGCCGCGCCGATCGCGTTCGTGATCTGATCGAGCGCGCGCTGCAGCTCCGCGCAGTCGGGCCAGCGATCGGCCGCGCTCTTCGAGAGCGCACGCATGACGACGCCCTCGAGATCCGAGCGCACCGAGGGCACGAGATCGCGGAGCGGGACGGGCTCGATGCCGACGATGTTGTCCATCGTCGTCTTGTCCGACGCGGCCTTGAACGGGTGACGCCCGCTGATCATCACGTACATGAGGATCCCGAGCGAGAAGAGGTCGGAGCGACGATCGAGCGGCTCGCCGCGGATCTGCTCGGGCGACATGTAGTGCGCTTTGCCCTTCATCATGCCGGGCACGCGCGTGATCGCGACGCCGGCCGTGGCCTTCGCGACGCCGAAGTCGACGATCTTCACGATGCCGTCGTACGAGACCATGATGTTCGCCGGGTTCACGTCGCGGTGCACGAGGCCGAGAGGCTGGCCCACGTCGTCGCGCATCTCGTGCGCGGCGTGCAGGCCCGCGCAGGCGCTCGAGACGATGCGCAGGAGCAGCGGGAGCGGGAAGCCGCCCTGCTCTCGGGCCTGGCGGTTGATCACGAAGAGCGACTCTCCGTTGACCCACTCCATGACGAGGTAGACCCACCCGTTCTCGTCGCCGAGGTCGAGGATCTCGGCGACGTGCGGGTGCCGGATGCGGGCCGCGAGCCGCGCCTCGTCGAGGAACATCGCCTCGAACTCGGGATCCTCGGAGAGGCCCGGGAGCATCGTCTTGATGGCGACGATCTTCTGAAATCCGCGCGAGCCGACCATGCGCGCAGCCCACACGGCGGCCATCCCGCCCTGCGCCACGGGCATGAGGATCTCGTAGCGTCCTAGCGTGACGCCGGGCTTGAGATCACGAAGATGAAGCACAGAGCGAGGATCCTCTCGATGCGTCCTCGGTCAGCGGGGACCGCGAGGGAAAAGGGAGCGAAGCCTACCGCGTAGGGGAGGGTGTCACGATCGCCGCTCGTCGCTCAAGAGGAAGCAGCGGAATCGGGAGGTGTGGGCTCGGGAGCGAAGGGAGAGTGCGAGCGCGGAAAATTCAAGCCGTTCCCGGCAGACGTGAAGGGCCACGATGGCAAGGTCGTGCGCGGCGGGAGACGGCGCGCCGAGAGTCGTGGTATGGGGCAAACAGCGAGGCATACGAGCGCGAACGACCATGGTTGATAGCCCGATCCCGCCCCCGAAAGAAGACGACGACGAGGATGTCCACTGGGCCCTGTCGACAGCCTCCGCGCTGTGGGGCCGCGGGGAGCGAGTGGAGGCGCTGCGCTGGCTGAAAAGAGCGGCGGAGCAGGCCTCGGACGCCGACAGGGACATGCGTTCGCTCGAGCTGTTCAAGGCCGCAGCGGACATCGCGCCGCTCCTGGCCGCGGCGGCCGCGTTGCAAGCTGCCGTGCCCGCGCCGGAGCCTGCACCCCAAGCCGCGCCTGCGCCGGAGCCGGCGCTTCAGCCCCAGGCCGCACCCGCGCCCGCGCCGCTTCGTTCGACGCCGCCGCCGGCTCCAGGTCGTGTTGCCCCGCCGCCGCTGCCGGCTGGGCGTGGTGCGTCGGCGCCTGCACCACGTGTGCCGCTCGTGACCCAGCCCCCGGTTTCGCAGGCACCAAACACGCAGCCGCCGTCCACGCACGCCCCCATGACGCGGAGCGCGCCTCCGCCGCCTTTGCCACGAGGCGCGCGTCCCGCGATGCCGACGATGGGCACGCCCGCGCCGCCCTCGGTGGGCCCGCAGAGCCACGTGAGGCCAAACACGCCTTCGCCGCAGTCGGTGGGGCCCGCCGTGCTTCCCGCGACCGGGGCGCCCCGCGCTGCCGTCGCTGCACCCACGCCCGCCGTCGCTGCGCCCGCTGCCGCTGCGCCGCAGCCGGGCCGATCTCCCGGGGCGCCCGGCCCACGCAAGCGGTTGCCCTCGCGCACCGGGGCACGCAAGAACGTTGCGGCCACGCCTGCACCGGCCGCCGCGCCTGCCGCGCCTGCGGCTCCCGCCGCGCCCACGTCGAAACGCGCCACGCCGAAGACGACCATCATCGACCAGGCCTGGGGTGATTTCGTCACCTCGCCGCCGCCCGTCGCGCCCCCGCCCCCGCCTCCGATCGAGGAGGAGGTCACGGCCGCGCACTCCCGCAGCGCGCTGCTCGACATGCCCGTCGACGACCTCGACGGCGAGACGAACGTGCTCACGAGCGCCGATCTCGGGCGTATCCCCGCACCCGCGCCCACACCCACGCCCGTCGCCGCACCCGCGCCCGCGCCTGCACCCGTCGTCGCACCCGCGCCCGCCTCGACGGTCACGCCTACGCCGGCCCGCGCCGTCGCTGTCGGGCCCGCTCCCGTGCGCCCCGCGGCCACGCCCACGCCGGCCGCCGCTGCGCAGGCGCCTGCCCGCGTGGCTTCGGTCGTCGCGGTTCGTGTCGTCGTCATCGGCAGGGAGGGGGAGCTGCGGATCGTCCCGCTCGCGCCCGGCGCCAGCCCGCCGCCCGGCGCCGCCGTGGCGCTGCTCGTTCCCGTGGGTGACCAGGACGCCGCCGTGATCGGCCGGCTCGTTGGGCTTTAGGTTACGTCGACTCGAACGCTCGAAAGGCGAAGCTCATGACGGACGCAACGGATCGAAAGCCGCCCCAGCGCATCCGCATCACGCGGCTCCAGGAGACGCAGGTCAACGACCTGGTGGAGCTCGAGAAAGCGTGTACGGCGATGTACTACGAGCTCGGCTTCGACGCGGTCGAGGTGCCGCCGCGGAGCTGGAACGACCTCGCGAACCTGCCGCGCCACCACAACGTCTTCGTGGCCGAGGCGGATCACGAGGTGGTCGGGTACCTCGCGTGGCGGGACGAGTCGCCGGGCGTCGCGTACCTCGAGGAAATCTCGGTCCACCCGCGGTACCATCGCTTCGGCGTGGGGACGCGGCTGCTCCAGACGCTCGAGGAGGACGCGCTGCGGGTCGGGCTCCACGACGTCGTAGCGAGGACCTTCGAAAAAGCCACGTGGGCGCAGGCTTTTTACGCGCATCACGGCTTCACGCAGCTCGGCGACCAGGCGTCGCGCAAGGTGCTCGGGTGGCGTGAGGAGCGTGCCGGCGGCCATCCGTTGACGCGGCCCGGCGAGGTCCTGATCTGGAAGTCGTTCCGGGCGCAGTGACGTCCGGCCGGTAGGTCGACGCGTCGGAGCCGGGCGGCGGGGGTGCGAGGGGGCGCGCCGAGGGAGACGTGTGCCTCGAGGGCGACGCGACCCGAGACCGAGGCGCCATGCGTCCGTCGTCCAGGTCGTGGCGAGCGCCGCCGTCCGCCGAGCCGCCGCCAGTTCGGCCGCC
>JANMGF010001180.1:0-2615 GCA_031374535.1 Polyangium sp. (in: bacteria) | reverse complement strand
AGCAAGAGTCCGTGCCGTTCGGCCTCGTCGAGAACGAGGGCCCACCGCTCAGCCGAATCGATGGCGGACTTCGCATCGAGCGCGAGACGGATCGCCTCGTCCCGCGGAATGCGCGCCCGCTCGACGCAAGCCTCGGCGATCTTGCCGAGCAGGGTCTTTAAAGGTCGTTCGTACTTGCTCAGGCCGAGCCTCTGGCGAACGGAATCCTCGACGAGCTCGAGCTTCTTGTGGAGCAAGTGGTGCAACGAAAGCCCCGTGCGCCCCGTCTTCCACGCCGGCTCCTGCTTCTTCAATTCACAGTAGAGGCGTACGCTGAGCGGTTCCCGCAGCGCCCAGCGAAGGCGGTGATCGGGGGACTCGACCTGATAATGGTCACAGTAGCGTTCCAGCATTCGCTGGACATCGCCGTCGTCCGGCCGTAGCGCCCTCTCCTCGAACCTGTCCCGGCGTACATGACCGAGGATATCCTCGCGGCTGGCAGTGCGGAGCGTCACCGCGACCCGCAGGCGTGGATGATTTTCGAGAAGAAGGGAGAGGTCGCCGAGCAACTCCGCCCAGCGCCGGTGCTGGCCCGATTCATCGAGCCCGTCGATGGCGAGCAGGAAGCAGGTTGGCTCCGGCTCGACGCCATTCGGCAGCGACGAAAGCTCCATCTGTGCGCGCTTGGCATCCGCCTGGACGGCAGTCGCCTCCATGGCGGCCAACATTTCTTCGAGCCGCGCGCCGGGACAATCCAGCGCCTGGCGGAGGATCCCCGGCCACCCCTCGTCGACGTCACAATCCTTCGCTCGAAGAAGCAGCGCCGGCAGCTCCTTTTCGAGGTGCACCTGCGTCGCACGCGTGATGCCGTGTGTCTTGCCCACGCCAGGCGGACCGACGTACGCGGCCATCACGGGAGCACGCAGCCAGGTCATCCATGGCTCGTGTATTTGCAGCAGCGCGGATTGTTCTTCCCCTTCACCAAGACATCGCCCGAGCTGCCGCTTGATCTCGTGTGTGGTTGCTCGTGACGACGCCGCCCTCCGATCGAGATCGTCGAGGACCTGGTACAGCGCCGCCATCGTCCGTTCGTCCTCGTAGCTCGCGGGAGATGAGCCTGTGAGCCGCTGACCTCGGCGCAGGGCATCGATGAGCCGAGCCCCGGCGTCGAGAAAGCGGTCCAGGGCGTCGAGCGTACCCTGCATCATTTCCCGCGCGTTCGTGAGCGACAGGAACGGCGGGTAGCCAGGGAGCCGCGCCACGTCATCGTGCGTCGCCCGGAGCATACGGGCCCCTGCTTGGACTCGTTCGAGGAGCGCGCCGCGGGCCTCCGGGGTGCCGAGCCGAAGCTCGAGATCTTTCTCGATCGCCGACGTCGCGTGGAGATCGGGGAAGTAGCGTCCTTCGAGCCAGCGCCGTTTCTCTCGCTGGAAGAGAGCGCGAAGGGTTTCCTGCGTGACGATGACCATCCCCGTTGCCGCCAACATGGGCCATCCGCCGGGGAAGATGCAAGCAGACTTGGACCGAAGCCGGTCCCTGCCCCGGTTCGCCGCCGGTCGACCCCCAGCGAAGTAAGTCCTTGCGCGCGTCCGCGGGGAGGTCGCGGGCGAGGTCGAGGTCCCTGCGGGCGAGGTCGAGGACCCTGCGGGCGAAGTCATGGGACCATGCGGGCGAGGTCTGGGAGGTCGCCGCCGAGATCGTGGACCCTGCGGGCGAGGTCGGGGAGGTCGCGGGCGAGATCGTGGACCCTGCGGGCGAGATCGTGGACCCTGCGGGCGAGGTCGAGGACCCTGCGGGCGAGGTCATAGGACCTTGCGGGCGAGGTCGAGGACCTTGCGGGCGAGGTCGGCGATGTCGCGGGCGAGGTCATGGGACCCTGCGGGCGAGGTCGGCGACCTTGCGGGCGAGGTCATAGGACCATGCGAGCAGCATTTCGTCCCTTGCGAACGAGTCCGCCGTGCGCAACATCAAAACCTCCTCGCGCCATTACGCGTGGAGACGCAATGCACCCATTCCCCCCGTGTTCGGGGAGGAGAGACCGACATGTCGAATTCTCTGGAGCCCGTCGCGCTCGACGCCCTCGTCCATGATTGCACCGCGCTCGCGCCCTTCCTCGTCGACCTCCCGGAAGGCGGCCGCCGCGGCATGCGCTCGGAACAAGAAGGCTTCTCGGAGGTGGTCGCCGAGATCCTCACGAACCAGGTCGCGCTCGGCGACAAGGCCGGCATCACGAAGTCCGATATCGACTCGTTCCAGGAGTCGAACCAGCGTATCGCGATGATCGACGCGCGCCTGCCCGCGCTGCGCAAGCTGGTCGAAACGATGGAGGAGACGCGGGCGCTCGAGGACGACAGGCGGCAGCGGCAGGTGAACGCGTTCGCAGATTCGATCGAGCGGCGCGCAAAGACGACGGGCGACAAGGGATTGCTCGCGAAGTACGAGCGGACGCGGAGGTATCGGTCGGCCATCGCGATGAAGGGCGTCATCACTTGGTGGGGCGAAGATTCCAGGAGCATTTGGCAATGGGTTTCCGGTAGCGCCTCTAAATAAGCTTGGGATTTTTCGCCATCAATACACCCCACTGGCCAGCACCACAGCTACCTGTACTTGGTGAGCTGGAGCGGGTGGGGTTAATT
>JANMGF010001160.1:0-2435 GCA_031374535.1 Polyangium sp. (in: bacteria) | reverse complement strand
CGCGTGCCAGGCGGAAAACAACATTCCCGTCGTGGGCAAGGAGGGCGTCCTCCGGAGCCGCGAGATGCACTGGCTCCGCATCGACACCTATCACGCGGGCGAGGTCGACGCGCCGGCGGTCGTGCACCAGCCCATGTTGTGCCAGCACTGCGAAAAGGCGCCTTGCGAATACGTCTGTCCCGTCAACGCCACCGTCCACAGCCCCGACGGCCTCAACGAGATGGTCTACAACCGCTGCATCGGCACGCGGTTCTGCTCGAACAACTGCCCCTACAAGGTCCGGCGGTTCAACTGGTTCGACTGGGCCGAGGAGAAGCCGGGGTACAACGCCGAGATCCGTACGCTCCAGAAAAACCCCGACGTCACCGTCCGCGAGCGGGGCGTGATGGAGAAATGCACGTTCTGCGTGCAACGTATAAGGCGCGCCGAGATCGACGCCAGCATCGAGCGCCGCAATATCCGCCCGGGTGAGGTCACGACGGCCTGCGCCGACGCTTGCCCGACGCGCGCCATTCGTTTCGGCTCGCTCGCCCACAAGGAGACCGACATGGTCCGCTGGCGGGAGGAGCCGCGGAGCTTCAGCGTCCTGAACGAACTCGGCACCCGGCCGCGTGTTCAATACCTCGCCATGATCAAGAACCCCAATCCGGAGGTGGGTTGATATGGCCACGGAGCCGGTCTTCATCGGGCGCCCCACCGACGCCGAGCTCTCCGACCAGCTCCTCTCGACCGCGTGGCGGCCGTGGAGAAAGCTCGGGAAACTCGGCTTCCTCGTCGCCTTCCTGGGCACGTTGTCCCTCGTCACCGGCATCACGTTGACCGTGATGTACGGAATTGGCATGTGGGGAAACAACATCCCCGTGGCCTGGGGCTTCGGCATCATCAATTTCGTCTGGTGGGTCGGTATCGGCCACGCGGGTACGTTCATCTCGGCGGTCCTCCTGCTCTTCGAGCAGAAGTGGCGCACGAGCATTAATCGTTTCGCCGAGGCGATGACGCTTTTTGCCGTGCTCCAGGCGGCCCTTTTCCCGGTCCTCCACCTCGGTCGCCCCTGGTTTGCCTACTGGGTCATTCCGTATCCCTCCACCATGGGCGCGTGGCCGCAATGGAAGAGCGCGCTCCCCTGGGACGCCGCGGCCATCGCCACCTATTTCACGGTCTCGTTCGTCTTCTGGTACACGGGCCTCATCCCCGACCTCGCGGCCATGCGTGATCGCGCGCCTACCCGGGCGAAACGCATCATTTATGGAATTTTTGCGCTCGGGTTCTCCGGCGCGTCGAGCTCCTATCGCCATTACCGCATCGTGTATGGCCTGCTCGCGGGGCTCTCGACGCCGCTCGTGCTCTCCGTGCACTCGATCGTGAGCTCGGACTTCGCGATCACGCTCGTGCCCGGCTGGCACTCCACAATTTTCCCGCCGTTCTTCGTCGCAGGCGCGATCTTCTCGGGGTTTGCCATGGTGCTTACCCTCGTGATCCCCGTGCGTAGCCTCTTCCGGCTCGAGAACGTCATCACGAAGAAGCACCTCGACAACCTCGCCAAGATGGTCCTCGTGACGAGCTCTGTCGTCACGTATTCGTACATCCTCGAGTACTTCATCACGTGGTACAGCGGCGACGAGTACGAGATCTACCAGTTCTTCGAGGCGCGCCCCTTCGGGCCCTGGGGCTGGATCTTCTGGACCATGATCATCTGCAATGCGGTCATCCCGCAGATCTTCTGGTCGAAGAAGGCGCGTAGCAGCCTCGCCATTCTCTGGTTCGTCTCGCTCCTCGTCAACGTCGGCATGTGGGCCGAGCGCTTCGTGATCATCGTCATGGGCCTCCAGCGCGATTACCTGCCGTCGGCCTGGGACGTGTTCGTCCCGACGTACGTCGACTGGTCCATCTTCCTCGGCACGATGGGCTTCTTCCTGCTGCTCTTCCTGCTCTTCTTGCGGTTCGTCCCGTTCATTCCGCTCGCCGAGCTGAAGGAGCTGAAGCACGAGCTCTCGCACCACGAGGAGAAACATTGAGATGCGCACCAGGGTGAAGAGCGGCATCGTGGGGGAGTTCGATACGCCCGAGGCGATCATCCGGGCGGCACGCGAGCTCCGCAAATCGGGGTACCGGAGGCTCGAGGGCTACACGCCTTATCCCCTCCTCGACCTCGAGAGGGCCCTCGGGCGCGGGCGCTCCCCCATTGCCCTCGTGGTGTTTCCCTTCGCCATCGCGGCGGCCACGGGCGCGTACCTCCTTCAATGGTGGACGAACGACATCGATTACCACCTGAATGCCGGCGGCCGCCCCGCGCACGCGCCGCCCGCGTTCGTCCCGGTCACGTTCGAGATGGCCGTGCTTTTCTCGGCGCTCACCGCCGTCCTCACGCTCGCCATCTGGTCCGGCCTGCCCGCGTTGTGGCAGCCGATCTTCGAGGTGCCGGGCTTCGAGCTCAA
>JANMGF010001157.1:0-9984 GCA_031374535.1 Polyangium sp. (in: bacteria) | reverse complement strand
TCGCCCCGCGCCTCGCCGCCCTCGCGCCCAAACACGTCGTCTTTGATCCGGAAAACCCGCCGCCCCTCGGCGATTTCGCCGCGCTCGCGTTGCCCGTCGTCGAGGACGGACCCGCCTTGCGCGCGCCGCCCCATGCATACGCGCCCGACGAACCTTGCGCCCGGCTTTTCTCCCCGTTACGCGCGCCGCTGCTCGTCCCCGTGGATCTCCCCGCCGCGCGTGCCCTCGAGGATTCTCTTCGCGACGCCGTATTCGCCTTCCGCCTCGGCCCCGGCGAGGCCCTCGCGGCGCCGGGTTTTCCGATGCAGCAACACCTGCCGACCTTGATCCTCTCGACGTGGCTCGCAGGCGCAACCTTCGTCCACCTGCCCATTGCCGATCTCGAAGCGGACCCGGGTCTCCTCGAAAAATCGCCCATCACCGTGCTCGGCGTTTCCTCGGCCCTCGCCGCCCTTTATCGCCGCCGCCCCGCGCGCCTCGCGCGCCTTCGCCACGTGTTTCGTAGCGTCGACGAGCCCCTCGATTGGATCGCCTTCAACGATTTCGTCAGGAAAAACGACCTCGCCCGCGTTCCCATCGGAAATGCCCTCGTCGACGCGGCCTCCGGCGGCTGCCTCCTTTTCTCGACCCGTCGCCCCGGCAGCGTCAGCGCTCGCGTATTGCCCGCGCCCGGCCGCCCGTACCTCCTTCTCGATTCCGGGGGCAGCGGCAAACCCGCCCTCGGGGGCACTGGGATCTTCGTGCCGCTGCCAGGAAAAGAAGGTTTTTTCATCATCGCCCGCCTGGGAGCCGAGTTCCTTTATGGCTCCACCGTCCGCCCACGCCGCGCCGCGCGGGTGTATGCCGCGACCGAGGTCACGGCCCTCGTCTCCACGTTGCCCGGCGTCTCGGGCGCCGCCGTCGTGCCCGTGCCCACGGGGGATCCGGGCGCTCGATGGGCGTTCGTCCTGCTCGTGTTCACCGGCGCGAACGAGGTCTCCGCCAAGGAGCTCTCCGCCCTCGTCGCCCGCACCGTCCGCGTGGACCTCGGCGAGGACTTTCTCCCCGAAAAGGTTGAGGTTTTCCCCCTCCTCCCCCGTCGCGTCGGTCAGGAAGTGGACGCCGACTGGTGCCATCGGCAATACTCACGAGGCACCTTCCTGCGGAAGGCGGAGAACCCCGTCTTCCGTGCTCTGACCACGCTTCGGGCGCAGATGTCCGGGACCTAGGTCTGTCCCGACATACCCGCCCGGCGTGAATACCTTTTGCCATGTTCGATCCGAACCTCGTCAAGCGCGCCCTCGCCGGCCCCGGAATGGACGCCACCACCGCGGCCCTGGACGACACCTTGCGCCTCGCCCAGGGCGGTGAGCTTCGCGGCGCGGCCACGCGTGCTTCCACCGCCCTCGAGGACGGCTCGACCGACGTCCGGCTCGTCGCGGCCTTCCTGCTCGGGGTCTTCGCCGAGCGGGGCCCCGAGGCCTTGCCCGATATCCTCGGGACCACGCGTTCCGCGCTCACGGACGGCTGGCCCTCGCTCCGGCCCGCCGCGCGGAAGGAGCGCGTGGCCGACGCGGCGTTGACCTTGCTCCTCCGCGGCATTCGCACATCCATCGATTTCCACGAGGCCAAACGCGACGCCACCTGGAAAAGCTGGGCGGGCACCATGAGCCGCGATTTGCCAGGAAAAACCGTCGCCGCCGCCGAAGCGCTCACCCAGACCATCACGGCCGTGATCGAATCCCCTCAATCCGTGCGTGAGCTCGCTGCGCTCCGTGTACGTTGCGAAGGCGTCTTCCAGCGCGTGCCGCCGCCTCCGCCTCCGCCTCCCGCCCCGCCTCCCGCGCCAGAGGAGGCCGCGCCCTCCGAGCCGCCCGCCGCGCCGATCGAGGAAGCCGCGGACGATCCCGATATCGACGAGCCCTCCGCTTCGGAGCCGAGGTCCGACCGAGAAAAACCATATCCAAGCGCACCCCCGCCGCGCACCATCGAGGTCTCGGCCGCGCTCGATCATTTCATTCGCAAGCTCGAGGCCTTCGATCTCCTCGTGAGCCGCGGCGAAATGGGCAAGGCCGCCATCGTGGCCCAGGACGTGCGCCGCGTCGTCGAGCGCTTCGATCCACGCGTCTACCTCCCCGCCCTGCTCGCGCCCCATTTTCGCCTGCTTTCGTCGCATATCGATGACATCGCGCCCCATTGGGAGGCCGAGGGCGCCCCCGCGTGGCAGGCCATGGAGCAGCTCTACCAGGTCGACCTCGACGCGTTCCTCGGGACTTGACCCATGGACGGACCCGCGCCGCTCTCCTCCGAAGTGCCGGCCCCCGCCCCCGCGGGGCTCACCGCGCTCGAAGCGTCTATCACGCGCGCCGCCCCCGCATTCGAACTCCCGGCCCTCGTCGTTTTGCTCCGCTCCCGTTTTCCCGAGCGAGCCTTGCGTTTTCGGAGCCACCCCTCGATCGCATTCGAGCCCACGCTGGTGCGCGCGGTCGAGTTTGCCCGTGACCATATCGTCCTCACGCTGAACCTCGGCCTCCGCACGAGCACGACCCCACTCCCGTCGTATTTCCTGGAATTGTTCGCCCATCCGCAGGCCGGTCCTGCGCTCGACGGCGTCGTCGGGCTCGCCGACCATCGCCTCCTCGGCGACCACGCCGATGCCGGCGCGCCCATGCAAAGCGAGCGGCTCGTGGAGGGACCCCTCTCCCTCCGCACGCGTGTTCTTTCGCTCGCCCGCCCCGCCTCGCCGATCACGCTCGGCTGGGTCTTTCGTAAAGTTTTTCCCGAGCTCGAAATCTCCGTACGCCGCGCCGGACATGAGCGCCGCCTTCCCGCTCCCGACGCGCGTATCGGACAGGCCACGCTGGGGATCTCCGCGCTCGGCGGCGAGGCCGAGGTCTCCGTGCCTGGTATCGATGCCATTTTGACGACGGACACCTCGAGGAACTGGTCGGGCGAGCCGTGGACACGCGAGGCGCGGGCGCGGCTCTTTGCGCATATCTTGCCCGCGCTCGTCGGGGCGGCCGTGCACCTGCGTGTCCTCCTCGTCGATCACGAGGCCTCGGGCAGGCTCATCGTCCGTGGGCCGGGCGAGCTCGGCTGGGATCCGCTCGCGCGATCGCGCCCCGCCGAGATCCACACCTTGTTCGAGGGAAGGCCGCCGGCCCACCCTGTGTAACGCCAAATTTGTCCCTGCGGGCGTCCCCGTGGAACGCTGTCGTTCGATTGGAACCGTAAAACCCCCGAGCCCCCACGGTTCGGTCCTCGGTCAGGAGCACCGATCTTGAGCAAGTATATCCAGGACCAGATATTCAAGTCCAGGCTCACCATCACCTACCGCACCAACATCACCGGCACGCCGCAGCAGGAAAAGCTGCCCTACCGGCTCCTGGTCCTGGGTGAATTCGAGGGCCGTTCCAAGCGCGCGGCGGGCCTGCTCCCGGCGCTCTCCGAGCGAACCATTCGCTCCATCAAGCGCGGCACCACGGTCGACGACCATCTCCACGAGATCGTCCCCACCTGGCATTTGCCGAAGGCGCTCGCGCACCTCAAATCCTCCCTGCCCGGCGACGTGATCCTCGAAGAGGTCGTTTGCACGGTCCCGAGCGGCGCCATCGCGCGCAAGGAAGCCGGCAGTTATCCGATCACCGGCAAAGCGCGGTTCGAGAGCAGCGAAGACAAGAACGGCCTCGGCCGCCTCGACGGCGATATCACGGTGAGCGGCTCGCTCAAGGTGAAGTCCATCGACGACGCGGGTAATCTCGAAGTCGAGTCCGCGAAGCTCACGTTCTCCGGCACCGTCGCCGGCGATACGGTGGAGCGGTCGACCCGCAAGAAGGTCGGCCTCGTGACGGGCCTCCTGCGCCATGACACGGCCGAGATTGCCGCGGCCGACGTCCCGAGGCCCGTGGCGGTGGACGACGACGGCGACGACAATGCGAGCTCGAAGGGCCGCGTCTATGGCCTAGAGTTCACGGCCCCCATCAAGGTCGCCGCGGAGCGCACCGTGCCTATCACGGCGATGAGGGATTTCGCGCCGGACGTCGTGGCCAGCAGCATCCCCGAGCTCCAGCGGCTCCGGGTCATCAAGCTCATGATGCTCGAGCTTCAGTCGATGCTGCGCAATCGCCCCGAGCTCCGGAAACAGATGAAAGAAGTGCTCAAGTCACCGGAGGGGCTCAAGGAGCTCCGGAAGTGGGCTGAAACGAATTACAAAGTGCTCGCGATCGAGGGCGAGGAGTAATCATGGCGACCAAAACCGCAGAGCAGCTCACCGCGGATCTCCTCGGCGCTTTCGGCGAGACCACCGGCGACCTGAAGGAAGGCGACGACTACAAGGCGATCATCAGCTACGTCGAGCCGGACGCCGGCGCTGTTACCCTCTCCGGGGGCCAGCCGCTCCGCTTCGACGACCGCAACGTCGCGATCAATGACGGCGCGCGGTTCATGAACGACCTCGCGGCGCTCCTCATCAATTGCGACGCGAACCTCGAGCTTTCGCGCGGCAAGGACCTCGATCCGCTGAAGGTCTTCGCGAGTTACTCGAACGTCGTGGAGGGCATCGCGCTCGTCGCGCAGAGGATCGACGAGAAGCTCGGCAAGCACCTCGACGACGTCTTCCACGACGACGATTTCCAGGCCCTCGAATCGACGTGGCGGGGCTTGCACCACCTCGCCTCCGGCGTCGAGAGCGAGGACGTCATCATCGATTTCCTCGACGGGAGCAAGGACGAGATCGGCGCCGACGTCATCGATCACGACACCGATATCTTCGGCGGTTGCCTCTTCAACAAGGTCTACATCCAGGAGTACGATCGGTACGGTGGCAAGCCCTTTGCCACCATGATCGGCCTCTACGAGTTCGACTCCACGGACGAGGACATCGAGTGGTTACGCGCCGTGGGCCGGGTGGCCAACGCCTCCCATTGCCCGTTCGTCTCCGCCGTCTCTCCCACGTTTTTCTCGCCCTGCAAGACCATGCAGGAGGTCGCCGAGATCGGCGATCTCGACGCGATGCTCGCCCACCCGCACTTCGGCAAATACAACGAGCTGCGCGACAGTGATTATGCCGCGTACCTCGGGCTCGTCCTGCCGAAGTATCTCCTGCGCCGGCCCTACGGCCACGCGCACAAGCTCGAGCCCGGCAACGTGGTCGGCTACCGGGAGACGGTCCAACCGGGCCGCACCGACGACGCGAGCCATTTCCTCTGGGGCAACGCGGCCGTTCTTTTCGCGAAGAACATGATCCGCTCCTATGAGAGCTCCGGCTGGGCCCAGCACATCCGCGGGCCTCGCGGCGGCGGCATGATCGAGGGCCTCACGACCTACACGTACGAGAAAAACGGCTACGAGCACGCGCAGCCTCCCGTGGAGATCGCGATCCCGGATTACCGCGAGCTGCAGTTCGCCGCGAACGGCTTCATCCCCCTCGTGCACAAGAAAAACGAGGCGATTGCCACCTTCTTCAGCGCCCAGTCGCTCAAGAAGCCGCGGACCTTCGTGGAGGACCTCTCCACGCAGAACGCGCACCTGGTGACGAACCTCGCCTACACGTTCTCGATCACGCGCATCGCACATTTCGTCAAGCGCATGATGCGCGAGTACATCGGCAGCGCGGCCGACGGGCCGTACATCCAGCAGGTGCTCGCCAACTGGCTCGGCGGATACATCACGACGGTCATGAACCCCGACGATCTGACGTTGCGGTTTTACCCGTTCAAGGCCGTGACCGTCGAAGTCGAGCCGAAGCCGGGCCCGTTCGGCTGGTACAGGTCGATCATTTCGGTCCTGCCGCACGCGCAATTCGAAGGAATGGACGTCGAGCTCCGGCTCGAGGCAGCCCTGGGCGGCCCCTGATACGGGGCTCGAGAATCCAATCTAGAAAGGATGAGCGGCCATGCCGGAATTTCGTAAAGTCCTCGACGTTTATCAGGGCTTCAACTACAAGAAAGACAAGCAGACGTCCGTCGGCTTCATCACCGCGCTGAAGGTCGGGGATACCGAGCTCACCGCCGATCTGACGTGCAAGAATCCCATGAACCCGACGGAGGACCTCAAGTGCGTCGCGGTCCTGCGGGACATCCTCTGGGAGACGGGCGTCACGGACGCGGTGTATCTCACGGGGCAGATCTCTGCGACGAACAAGCAGAACATCGCCCTCCTGATTTACACGTCGATGACGAACGTGCTCGTCGTGTTCCAGTTCTCGGTCTACGAGTACGATCCGGTGCAGAAGGAGTATTACCTCTGCTTCCATTCGAACTCGACGGCCATGAATGGGATCCTCGAGAAGCGCGGCGAGGATCTGAACCTCAACGTGTCGGACGACGCGTCGACGGAGGTGCAGTCGCCCATCAACTTCTCCTTCAACACCGGCATCAAGCCCCAGCCCTCGGCGCAGTCGTTGCAGGTCGCCGTCGGCAAGGGGAAAAACTTCGCCAAGCTCTGGGGCTTGGCGCAGAGCTAGCCGGGACGAGCTGATGGCGGCGCTGGCACGGCCGAAATGGCGGATCGGGCAGGTCCTGCTCCCCGAGCATTTCCTCGGACTCGAGGAATCGCTCTCGGCCGAAGCCGCGCTGCGATCGAGCTTCTTTGGTTTGCCCCTCACCGGGATCGCGCGGCTCGCATGGAGCGGCGACGATCCCAAGAGCGGCGTCTTGTGGGTGTCGGGCCTTTGCGCGGTCCTGCCGGACGGGAACGTGATCGATGTGCCCGGCAATGCGCGGATCAGCGCGCCGCTCGACCTCAAGGCGGCCGGGCGCCGCCGCGTCGAGGTGTTTGCCCACGTGCTTCCGGAGGACGAGTCCAATGCGGAGGGGGCGCTCGAGCCGGCCTCACCCAAGGAAATCCCGCGTGTTTTCCTCCGCGTCGTGCTCTCGGCCGAGCCGAGCATGGAAGGGAGCATCGGCCGGGTGGAGCTTGGCCATTTTGATGCGACCACCGCGGGCCAGTTTCGCCTCTCGACCGAGTTCATTCCGCCGCTCGTGCGGATCGGGCCGACGCCTTACCTCGCGCCGCGCCTCACGCGCCTGCGCGGCGAGCTCGCCGAGATGGAAGGCGCGCTCGACGATCTCGCGCTCGAGGCCGTCGCCCGGGGAGATTCGGCGGCTCCGCTCTTCCGCGTGCGGGTCGAGGCTCGCAAGCTCGGCGCGCTCCTCGACGACATGGATCGCGGCGTGCACCTGCACCCGTATCCCGTTTATTCGGCATTGCGTAATTTCGCGCTGGAGCTTGGCCTGCTCGACGAGCGGGCCGCGCCGTTCTCGGCTCCGCCTTACGATCACCACGACCTCGCCCGTACATTTGGCGTCGTGCTCGACGAGATCTCGTCGCGCGCCCGCGTGCCCCTGCCCGAGGAGCCCGCGGTGTCTTTCGTCGCGGACAATGGGCGCCTCGTCGCGGGGGATTTGCCGTCCGAGACGATTTCTGCGACCGAGCTTTACGTGGTGGTGCTCAAGAACCGCACGGCGGACAAAGTGCCGCTCGACGGTACGGTGCTTTCGAGCCCGGGGCGGCTCCGGCTCGTGCGGGAGCATGCGCTTCGGGGCATGCGGCTCGTCTACTCGCCGAACCCGCCGTTTCGCCACCGGTTTGGCGGACCGGTGGATTTCTACCGGATCGCCGGCGCTGGCTCCTCGGCCGGCGACGACGCGCGCGAGTGGGGAGCCGTCGTGCGGGAGCGGTCGATCTGTTTTCTCATGCCCAAGGAGCTCGAGGGCTTGCAGGTGCTCCTCTCCTGGAGGCGGGCGTGATACCCTCGGCCGCGGAGGAGACCTTCGTTGTCGTTTTACGGCAAGCTCAGGGGCGATCACGAGCCCCGTCTCGAGAGCATCGCGCGCAACCTCGAGGTGTCGCTCAACGCGAAGGGCGGGTACGCGTCCGCCGTCGAGGTCTACGGGCTCGAGCGGTACGACGGCCATTTCGCGACCAAGCCCCTGCTCGACGAGCTTTGCGCCGAGATCCTTGGCGTCGTGCGCTCGTACGAGCCGCGACTGAAAGAGCCGAAGCTCACCCTGATGGGCCGCGATCGGGGCCTCTGGGTGCGATTTACCCTCACCGGCCTCGTGGGCGGGATCTCCGTGACGTATCACGTGTTTTTTCACAGCGTCCTCCGGAACGTGTCCGTGCGCCGCGGATAGGTCGAAAGAGCGGAGGCGGGCCTTGAGGGAAAACCTCGAGATCACGCTGACGCTCACGATCGCGGGCACGGAACACGCGATTGCCGGCGGCAACGTGCGTGGTTTTTCCCTGTGTATGGAGCCCTGGGGCGTCTCGGGCTCGATCGAGTTCGTCATGCAGGACGACGCGTCCTGGGGCGGAAAATATACCGACGACCTGCTCGCGGATTTCGTGAAGGCCGACCTTTGCGAGGTGAGCCTTTCCATCACGCCGGGGCACCTGGAGACCAACACCGAGGCCGACGACGCGAAGATCACGACGAGCGGCATCGTGCTCGAAAAGTCGGTGCGTGAAGACGTGATCAAGCGGGTCCTCGACGACCCCGCGGTGCTCTTCCGGCGCTACCGCGTGACGTTCGTGGATCCGGCGCAGGCCTTGTGGCGGCAACATTTCCCCGTCGCGCTTTACACCGAAAAGGCGTTCAAGGACGTGGTCGAGGCCCACAAGGGCGACAAGATCACCCTGACGTACGATTGGGACGTCATCACCACGACGGCCTCGATCACCTTTTTCCACCTCGACCCCGCCTCGCGATCGAGCTTCTACGACCTCGTGATCTGGTACGTGCGCCAGCGCAACGGCGTCTTCACGTTCGACCACGCGGAAGGCACGTATTCGATCAAAGGCGTCAAGGACACGAGCGGGGAGGCTTCGCAGCTCGTCCTCGACGACCTCGCCTCCATGACCTCGTTTTTTCCGGAGATTCCGCGCTACAAGCCGCGGGTCCTGAACTCGTACACCGAGACCCCGCGGACGGAGCTGATCGAGAACGCCAATGCCGCCACGGGGATGTTTCGCGACACGCTCCTCCGCACGCCCATCACGCAAGACGTGGACGATCGCGTCACGCTGGAGACCGCGCGGCCCCTCCTGCCCCTGCGTGAGGTCGAGGTCTCTTTTCGTCGTTTCCCCACGGTGGCCATGTCGCCGGGGAGCCTCGTCAATATCTCCACCACCGGCGGCCACAGCGCGAATCTGCTCGCGTCGACCGAGCCTTTCCGGGTGATTTTCCTCTCGCTCGAAGCGCGCGCCGCGGACGACGGGCCCGAGCCCACCTATGGCGACACCGCGGCGAACTTCTCGCTCGAATGCGAGGCCCGGCTCGAAGGGCAAAGTGAAGGACGCGTGCGCCTGCCTTCCGTCGTGGATCCTCGCTTCCCCGGCCACCTCGAAGGCAAGGTGCTGAGCGCGGTCGGGGAAGATACCGATATCACGTACGAGTTCGAGACGGACGCGGATACCTCGCTCGATCTGTATCGGATCAAGATCCCGCTCTTCGAGGATCAAGAGGTCAACGCCCCATACGAGCCAGAGAGCGGGGCGGGGAACCTGTATCTGCCCCTCTACAAGAACCAGCGGGTGATCGTGGCCTTCGATTTTGGAAAAGCCACCGTCATCCGCATGATCGACTGGCGCTCCGAGGCCCGCGTGCCCATGGACGGGCAGGGGCAACACCTCTTCCTCGGGAAAACCTCGACGAACAACACCTCCGTGCTCCACGATTACCAGGACGAAAAACCCGTCCTCCGGGTCCTGCGCACGAATGACAAGGACACCGTGCTTTTTCGGCTGGAGGAGGGCAAGTTGACCCTCAAGGTCGAGGAGCAAGAGGGATAGTCCGTCATGCCGCTGGTCTGCACCATCGAGATGGACAAGACGGCAGGGATCACCGTCACGGTGGCGAATGCCGACGACAGCATCACGCAGACCATCACCATGAACGGGACCTCGATCGTGATCAAGGTCGCGGGGGAATCGGCGACGAGCACGATCACCCAGACGTCGGAGAAGATAGCCATCGCCTGCAAGCAATTCGAGGTCACGGCGGAC
>JANMGF010001135.1:0-13633 GCA_031374535.1 Polyangium sp. (in: bacteria) | reverse complement strand
CAACTCCGCCGCGCGGAGCCATGCGTCGGCCGCGTACTCCGGTCGCCGCGCCCAGCGGGGCACGCCGCTCGCGTCGCCGTTCGCCGCGTCATCGAGCGCCTCCTCGATGAGCTGCGCCTGTCCTTCGAGCGCACGCGCGAGCGCCGTCGTGTTGTCCTCTCGCGCCGCGATCGCTTCCAGCGTCACCTGCGAGCGGAACCGGCCTTTGCCGTCGAGCGCCGCGGCCGAATCGATCAGATCGTACGCGCGTTGCGCGTCGCCTGCCTTCGCCGAGAGCTCTGCCAGCTCGATGAACAGGAACGCCTTCCACGTCGGGTCCGACGCGAGCTCGGCGCGCGCTTCGATGGCGCGCATCCGCCCTGGCAGATCGCCGTCCTTCGCTGCGATGAGCTCGAGCTCGAGCCACGGCGTCGGGTCCTCCGGGCTCGCGCTCACCGCCTCCTCGAGCGCTTCTTTTGCGCCCGCGAGGTTCTGCTCGTAGTCCTGCAGGAACGCGGCTCGCTCCCAGAATGCGCGCGCGCGCTCCTCCGGGGTCACGGAGGCGCGCGTCAACGCTTCGAGCAGCTTCCCGAGGTTCTTGATGGACTTGCGTCGGGTCAAGATCCGGACGAGGGCCTCGAGCGGCTCGCGGAACTGCGGATCCGCGTTGAACGCCGCGAGGTGGTCCCGCGCGGCGGACGGCTCCTCCCCGTGCTTTTCCTCCAGGACGCCGCACTCGTGCAGGAGCAGCGCTTGAAGCGCTTTGTCCTCCTGCGCGGCGTGCTCGGACCGTAGTCGATTGAGGTAGGCCGCCGCTTCCTCGGCCTGCCCCGTGGGCATGGGTGTCTCTACCGTCATTGGGCTCGACGCGCCTCCCGCGGAGACGGGTTTCTGGTCCATTGCATGCTGCGTGGGGAGACTAGCCAAACGGTACGTCGAGAGTAAAGCGTGCTCGCGTCGTACCGCGACGGATCCCGCGCGCGGACGGACGAAGCGCGGGCTTTCCGCCCCATGCCGTCAGGGCACCTTCGATCGTGGGCGAGGGCCCCCCGCCCGAGAGTCGTGGGGTCGCTGCCCTGATCGGCTACGCGGGTTCGATTCGTTGCCTTGCCGCTCGCGGTCAGCGCGAGCCAAGCATCGTGTCGAGCTTTTCCTGGATTTTCGACTCGACCACGCCCCGCATCGCGCGCAGCACGAGCGGCAGCTCCACCCGGATGCGGACGGCCTTCGCGTCGACCCGCACCGTCCCCCGCGTTCCTTTCGCGGGCCCGCTCGGCGCGTCGAGCCAGAGCTCGTCGCCCTCCCAGCGCCAGCGCACCCCGCGCCGCAGCTCGAGCCGCCTCGCCAGGTCCTCGGCACGCCGCCGCGCCGCGTCCTCGCTCATCCCGTGGGGCCTCTGGATGTCGATCTGCGCCATCGCTCCCCCTGCCTCGTTACTCGATCCGCTGCACGATCCAGTAGCCGCGCGGCGTGTCCACCACGTCACTCACGGCGCCCTTCTCCAGGCTGAACAACACGAACTCGGGCGCTGGCTCCAGGATCCCGCGCGGCAAACGGCCCGCGTTGTCCATCGAACCCTTGTCGCCCTTCGCCACCGCCGCCTTGAAGTCCGTCTTGGCCTCCTCGGCGAGCGCCTTGGCCAGCGTGAGCGCCTCTTCCCGCGGCCGCGCGTTCGGCGGCGCTCCCTGGGCGCCCTTGTACTGCACCAGGATCACCCCGAAGATCACCGACTTCGGCGCCTCACCCGCGATGGCCGGCGGCGCCTCTCCCGAGAGGAGGAGGGTCCCGCCTGCGTCGGCCTGCCTCGGCAGGTCACCTTCCCCCGTCGGTTCGCTGGGCGCCTCGGCGTCCGAGGGCTCCGGGCCCGCGTCGACGGCGCCCGCGTCCCCAGCGCTCGGCGCGCCCCCGTCGGCCGACGCGGACGCGGTGGACGCGTTTCCACGGCGACTGGCCGGAGAAACGACGACCGCGATGGCCCCGAGGACCAGCGCTACGAAGAGGAAGGCGGTCGCTTTCTGCATGCGGCGAGCGCGTTAGCACATTTCCCCGGCCAAGCGGAAGCGCACGACAAAACCGCGCCGCCCATACCCCTCGCCCGGCCGCTTCCGCCTCGCCGCTCGTGTCGCAAAAGAGCCGACACGACACGAATCCTGGTAGAAGTGAACAACGGAGCCCCGGATTCGAAGGCATGCGTATGGTCAAGGTCGAGTGCGACTCATGTAGGTCGCCGTACCAGGTAGAGGAGCGGCGAATCCCGGCGACGGGGCTCAAGATGCGCTGCTCCAAGTGCGGCAACAGCATCTTGGTGCGCAAGCCCACGGAGACTGACCTTGGCGCCGAGGAGATCGATCTCCCCGCGCCGGTCGAGCCTCGCCCCAAGCCGGGCGCTGCGCCTTTGCGTCCTGCGCTGGCCAAGGCGCCCCCCGGCCCGCTTGGGCCCAAGCCCCCCGTCCTGCCCGCCAAACCGAAGCCTGCCGCGCCCACGCCGCCCGCGCCTGCCGAGGCCACGGAGCTCGATCTCTGGGGCGATGAAGAAGACGCAAGTTTCGGCGAGATCGACCTTCCTTCGCCGGCGAAAGCGACCGTGCGGCAAATGGCTGCGGCGGTGCAGCCGCCCGAAGAGGAAGAGCTCTCGGACCTGCCGATGCCCGCGAAGCTCACCGTGCGGCAGATGGCCGCCCCCGTCCATGACCTCGCCGAAGATGACGAGGAGGACGCGGCGCTCGCGGCGATCGAGATGTCGACGCAGAACAAGCCGACCGTGCGGCAGATGCCTGCGACCCCGACCAAGTCGCTCGAGGTGGATCTGCCCTCGCCCGCGCCTGCGCGCCCGACCGCGCCGAAGCCGCAGCCCACGAAGCGGGAAGAGAAACCCACCGCGCCCGCGCGCCCCGCGGCGATGGGCTTCGGCGAGATCGACCTGCCCTCGCCCGCGCGCCCGCCCGCCCCGAAGCCGCAGCCTCCCAAGCCGCCTCCGACGCAGAAGGAAAAACCCACGCCGCCCATGCGTTCCGCGATGCAGAGCGAGCCCGAGCTCGATCTGCCGATGGCGCGTCCTCCCGCCGCCAAAGGCTTCGGCGAGATCGATCTTCCCGCGCCGGCCCGCCCCGCACCCGCGCGCCCCGCGGCCAAAGGCTTCGGCGAGATCGACCTCCCCGCCCCCGCCGCGCGACCCGGGCCCCAGCGACCCCCCTCGGCCCAGCTCCCCGCGGCGCTCAAAGGCTCGAGCGGATTCGACCTCCCCGCCGTCTCCGCCGACACCTCCCTCGACCTCGGCGCGTTCGGCGAGATCGACCTTCCTTCCCCGGATCCTGGCGGCTTCGGCGAGATCGACCTTCCCGTGCCAGAAGGCGGCCCGTCCTTCCGCGACATCGAGCTCCCGCTTCCTCCCGCGCCCTCTGCGTCTCGCTCGCCGAAGCCGATCACCCCGACCCCCGCCGCCGCGGCCTTCGACATCGCTGCCTTCGGCGAGCTTGATCTCCCCCTCGCGAGTGATCCTCCGCCCCCGCTCGCCGCCCCGGCCCCCTCGACGCGTACCCCCGGCGCCTCGGCCGGCGGCAGCTTCGAGCTAGACGACGCGGCCTTCGACGCCGCCTTCGCCGACAAACCCGGCCGCCCCATCGCCGCCCCTCTACCCAAGGCTCCGGCTCCGCCCAAAAGCGTGCGGAACATCGAGCCTTTCGAATCCGCAGGGGAAGAGTTTTCCCTCGGCGAGCCCGACATGGACCTCTCGACGGGCGCGCCGGTCGCGCTGGTCGCGCCTGCCGAGCCTGCCAAGGCCCGCGTCTCCGTGGCGCCCCCCGCGCCGCACGCCGAGGGCTCCGGCATCGGCGACGAGGTCGATCTCGTGCCGGGCGAAGAAGGCGCCCTCGAAGCACCCCTCGCCAAGCGCGACAAACCCGCCAAACACGCCGCCAAATCCGAGCCCGAAAAACGTCGCCGTGGCCGTGGACGTGTCTACGCGATCGGCGCGGCCGTCCTCTTTGCGATCGGCGGCGGTTCCCTCGCGCTCCTCCCCGACATCGGCCCCTTCGGCGCGCATGCCATAGGCGACCTCCTCAGCGCCTCCACGCACGCCGAGGCGCTCTCCACGCTCCAGCAAAACACCCAGGCCGCCTTCGACGAGGACACCGCCGCCGCCGCCTCGCGCGCCCTCGACATGGCCAAGGCCGCGCAGGTCTCGCGCCCGCGCCACCGCCCCACGGCTGCGTACGCGGCCTTCATCGCCTTCTCCCGCAGCCTTCGCCATGGCCGCCGCGGCGACGACGAGACCCTCGGCAAGCAGCTCCTCGGGCAAACCGAGAGCCCGAGCCGCGAACGTTCCCTCGCCGTCGCCGCGCAACACGCGCTCGCCGGCCGCCTCGATCCCGCCCGTCGCCTCGCCAAGGACGTGCTCGACGCCTCCCCGAACGACATCGACGCCGCCGCGCTCGTCGCCGAGATCGAGCTTGCCTCCGGCGCCAAGGCCGACGCCCTCGTCGCCTGGAAACGCGCCGTCTCCATCCGCAAGGCTGCCCGCGCGCTGTACGGCCTCGCCCGCGCCGACATCTTCGCTGGCGACGCCGCCTCCGCCGAGAAAAACGCCCGCGCCGCGCTCGAAGCTTCCCCCAAACACGCCGGCGCCCGCGTCCTCCTCGCCTCGATCCTCGGCCGTGAACCCGCGCGCGAAACCGAAGCCCTCGATCTCCTCGGCAAGGTCACCGCCGACGGCGACGTGCGTGCCTCCGCGAGTGACCTCCAGCTCGTCGAGGCCTACATCGAGACCGGCCGCATTCACCTCGCCCGCTCCCGCATCACCGCCGCCGAACAAGCCTTCACCGCCGCCCTCAAGATCGACCCGCGCAACGTCTCCGCGCTCGCCGGTGAGGGTGAACTTTTCTATCGATCGAGCCGCTACTCGCAGGCCCTTCTCCGCTTCGAAGAGGCCCTGCGTGTCGACGCGTCGAACCTCGTTTCCCGCATCGGCGCGACGAAGACCCTCCTCGCCCTCGAACGCCTCAAGGACGCCAAGGAGCTCGCCGGAAAACTCCGCAAGGACAAACCCGACGCCGCCGTCTCCGCTTTCTGGCTCGGCCGCGCCGAGGACGCGCTTGGCAACAAGAAAGAGGCCGAGGCCCTTTACCTCGAAGCCATCAAGCTCGGCGGCGCGCAGATCGAGGTCGTCGAGGCGTACGTCGCCCTCTCCGCGATCCTCGCCGCCGTCGGCCGCAGCGACGAGGCCCAGGCCAAGCTCGCCGAGGCCAGCGCCAAGTTCCCCGACCTCGCCGCGCTCCACCGCGCAAAAGGCGAGGTCCTCTCGCAGGCCGGCCGTTACCCCGAAGCCTGCACCGAGCTCGAAGCCGCGCTCGCCAAGGAGGACGACCTCGGCACGCGTTTCCGCCTCGGCACCACGCTCCGCCGCATGCGCGCCTTCGACGAGTCCGCCAAGGTCTTCGACCAGATCGCCGGCATCGACAAGGAGTTCCCCGGCCTCGCGCTCGAACGTGGCCTCCTCTACGAAGAGACCGGCCAGAGCGAGCGTGCCCTCGAGATGTATGCCGATGCTTTGAAAAAGGCGCCGACCGACATCGACCTCAAGATGCGCGTCGGCTCCACGCAGGTCATGGCGGGCCACGCCGCGCAGGCCGAGCCCATCCTGCGCGAGGTCCTGAAGGAGCGCGCCGGCTCCGCGGACGCCAACCATTTCCTCGGCCGCGCCCTCCTCTTGAAAGGCGGACAAGCCGCGGACGCGATCCGTTTCCTCGAACGCGCCATGGAAATCGACGGCAACCGCGCCGAATACTTCCTTTACGTCGGCTGGGCCGCCAACGAGCTCGGCCAGATCCCCCGCGCCGAGCAGGCCATCGCGCGCGCCCTGGAGCTCGACCGCGAGCTTGGGGACGCCTACTGGCAACGCGGCGTATTGCTTCAGAAGCAAGGCCGCACCCTCGACGCCCTCGCCGACCTCGCAATCGCCATCCAGAAGCGCCCCTCTCGTTACGAGGCTTACGCCACGATGGCCTTCTGCTACCAGGATCAAGGCCGCTGGCCGGATGCGCAGGCTGCTTGGCAAAAGGCGATTGCTGGAAACGGATCCGTCGCCGAGTGGCACTACAGGCTCGGCAAGATCCTGGAATCCAATGGGAATCGTCTCGCCTCCACCCCCGAGCTCGACAAGGCCGTCGAGATCCTCCAGGCGAAGACCGGCCCGGTCGAGGGCTGGCACTTCGACGCCTATTTCCTTCACGCCGAGGGCATGCGTGCCACGGGACAGAAGGAAAAGGCGGTGAAGAGCTATCGCCGCTACCTCGAGCTCGCCCCCCTGGGGAATGCCTACCGCGCCGACGCCGAGCGGGCTCTTCAGTCCCTCACCGGACTGTGAGAATCAAATGGGCCGCACCGCGTGCGTCGCCCACTCCCACTGCATGCTGAGCATTCGTCTCATCTCGGAGACGCTTCGCTGGGGCTTTGCCCCAGGCCCCACCGGGGCTGTCCGCCCCTGGACCTGGACCAGCGCAGGCGCTGGACCTTGGGCGTTTAACTGCGCGATGCGCAGTTCATCGAACAGGCCGAGGCAAGACCAGCGACGACCCTGCCAACCAAGACCGCAGCGCTGACGTTTCAACCGGCAACGCTCAACGCTGTGCGTGAAACGAACCTCCCCGGTCTTGCCACCGGCCTGTGGAATAACTGCGCGGAGCGCAGTTCTTCCGTTATGGTCCAGGGCCTGCCCTGGTTCGGGTCGAGGGGCGAAGAGAGCCCCCGCGGGGTCCGGGGCGGCGCCCCGGCGAGGCGGCTTGCGATGAGACCCATGCTCAGCCCTGCATCAGCGAGCGAGGCAGCGAGAGGTAAGAAGGCGGCGCGTGTCCCGTACGCTCGTGGTCTTCGATCTCGGACAGGGTATGTCCGACCCGCACAATAAATTCCTTGCGCTGCTGCCGGGTCCCGCGGCACAAGGATGGACAGGAACAACGCAGGCACGCGCACACCGCCGCGGGGGTGGGGAGCCGTGATCTGCGCCCTTGCAAAGGTCCGTTGTATGGACTGGTTACCCTCGATCCGCCCAACGGGCGGGACGCTTTCGCTCGCCTTTTCGTCGGCCATTTCGCTCGACGTCCGCCGCTTCTCCATCGTGGAGGGCATCTCGACCCTCTTCTCGATCACCCTGGAGGCATTCTCCACCGACGCCGCGCTCGATTTCGACGAGATTGTCGGCCAGACGGCGCGCTTCATCATCCAGCGAGGCGCGGAAGCGCGCTCGTGGACGGGCGTATGCCGCGCGGCGCGGCTCCTGCGCGTGGAGGAAGACGGGCTCTCGACGTATGAGGTCGTCCTCGTCCCGTCGCTTTGGCTCCTCACGCAGCGCACGAACCGCCGCGTCTTCCAGCACCTCTCCGAACCCGAGATCGCGGCGCGTCTCCTCGAAGAATGGGGCATCCCCCACGAAGCCCGCCTTTCGGAGACCTACAAGCCGCGCGACTACCGTACGCAGTACGACGAATCCGATCACGCCTTCCTGAGCCGCATGCTCGAAGACGCGGGCATCTCCTATTTCTTCGCCGACAAGGACGGCGAAACGATGCTTTTCCTGTCCGACGCGCCCCAGCTCCGCGCGCCTCGCGCCGCCGTGCTCCCCTTCAAAGCCGACGTCACGATGGTAACGGGTGAATACGCGACACGCCTGCGGGCGGGACGCGAACTTCGGCCCGGCCGCCTGGCGATGCGGGATCGTGACTATCGGCTCCCCGCGGCCTATCCGCTTCGCGCCCATGCCGATGCAAAGGCGCTCGGCATCGAAGGTCGCCTCGAACGCTTCCATGCCCAGCCCGGCGCCTTCCTCTTCCAATCGTCGCAGGCCGGCGGCACGCCCGCGGCCGATGATCGCGGAACGTATCGGAGCGACGAACGAGCCGGCAAGCTCCTCGCGCAAAAACGTCTCGAAGCGGAGCGAGAGGGCGCTGCCGTTTTCGGCTTCGAGACGAACGCGCTTGACCTCATGCCGGGCGTCGTCGTGCGCATCGACGGCCATCCGCGCGCAGAGCTTGCCCGCGGGCTGCTCGTCGTGGAGACGCGGATCGAGGGCGCGCAGGACAACGACTGGACGCACGATTGCGGGGCGAGGCTCGCGGAGATGCCTTATCGACCGCCGCGCGTGGCGCCCCGGCCGCGCGTGCAGGGGATCGAAAGCGCTACGGTCGTCGGACCGGCTGGCGAGGATATTCATTGCGACGAATTCGGCCGGGTGCGCGTTTATTTCGCGTGGGACCGCGAGAGCGCGATGGACGAGCAAAGCTCTTGCTGGATCCCGGTGAGCCAAGCATGGGCGGGCGCTGGATATGGTGTCGTGAGCCTGCCGCGCGTGGGGCAGGAGGTGCTGGTGGATTTCACCGGCGGGGATCCCGATAGACCTATCATCGTCGGGCGCGTACATACCGCGCTCCAGCAGGTCCCTTATTCGCTCCCCGCGAACAAGACGCAGAGCGGATGGCGTACCGCGTCCTCGCCGGGCGGCGGGGGGTTCAACGAGATCCTGTTCGAGGACAAGAAAGGCGCCGAATTCATCCGGATTCACGCCGAGCGGGACATGGAAACGATCGTGGAGCGAGACCGCACAGCGCGCGTGCGGCGGGACCGCAAGACGAAGATCACCCGCGACGAGGAGACGATCGTCGGGCGGAACGCGGCGCAGCTTGTGCAGGACAACGCGCGGCAAGTGGTGGGGCTGTCGAGCGTGCGCGTGGTGGGCGTAAATGAGATCGTCGACGTCGGCGGCGATCAGATCGCGACGATTTGCGGCGATCACAACCTCTCCGTGGGCGGATCCAGTGAACGCACCGTCGCGGGCGCGGACGCGGAACAGGTCGGAGCGACGAAAACCATTCTTGTCGGCGACAGGATCACGCTCGTCTGCGGAGGGGCGACCGCGATCCTCGAAAGCTCCGGCAAGATCACGCTGAGCGGCGCCGAGCTTCATTTCCTCTCGTCCGGCCCGGTATCCATCGCGGGGACCACGATCGAGATTCGAGGCACGACGGTGGGAATCTCGGCCTCCGGTCCCGTGGACGTCGCGGGATCGGCCGTTCATTTGTCGGGAGACCCCGTCGATACGAACGCATAGGGGGCGGCCATGATGATATGCAACAAGACGCCCCTCTCGCTCTTTACGTTCTCCAGCGTCGATCTCGAAGAAGAGCCGTTTCAGGTCGTCATCGCGAAAGGCATCTTCGACATCGTACCTGGTTCGTTCGTCGAGCTCTCGCCCGCGCAGGAGCCCATTCAGGAAGACGAGGCCGCGCCCTTCAAGCTCGGCACCGATATCGTTTGTCATGCGACCGCCTACGCGCCGACCGGCGAGCGAGCGCGCTCGTGGCGCGTCCGCCTCGCGATTGGCGAATGCAAGAAATCCTTGACGGTCACGGGTCCACGCGCCTGGGTCCATGCGCCGCTGCTCGGCTGGTCGCTCTCTCCGATCGTCCCCGTGCGAAAGGTTCCGATTCGCTACGAACTTGCTTTCGGAGGCGAAGGGTACGCCCCGAACCCGGCGGGTATGGGCCACGTGGATCCACGCCGCGCGGACAAGACGCGAGCCCTTGCAGCGCCACAGATCCTGGCGGCGGACGGCCGCCCCCCGGTGTTCGGCGAGCCCTACCCCGTGGAGAACTTCGGAGCCATTCCGCCGTCATGGCTCCCGCGGCGCGACGCGACTTATTTCGATGCTTTCAGCGTGGCGCACCCGGATCTCGTCACGCGCGGCTATCTGTCTGGCCATGAAACGGTGACGCTCGAAAATCTGCACCCCGAGCATGCTCGGCTCACGTTCCGCTTGCCGGACCTGCTCGTCGCCGCGGCCATCCTGGACCGGGCCGGCTTTCGTTATGGCGCGCCTCTGCGGCTCGATACCGTGTCGATCGACGTCGAACGAATGCGCGTTGTGCTTATCTGGCGCGCGTCGCCGCCGCTCTACCGGGACGGCATCGCACGCGTCGACCTCGCCATGCAGCGGAGGACGTCATGAGCCGCGAGCTTGCGCGGGCTTGCCCCGAGGCCATGGTCGTGTGCATCGCGCCCGACGTGTGCCTGACGCCCACGCCCACGGGCATGGTGCCGGTCCCGTACATGATCTTCGCCCGCCTCGAGTTCGCGGAGGACACGAATCCGAAGCACCGCATTTGCGGCGCTCCCGCCTTCACGATGAAGAGCCGCATCCCGCATGTGGAGGGCAACGAAGCCGGGACGGGCGGCGGGATCCTTTCGGGTGTGAACCGCGGCTATTGCAGGCCGCTGGAGCATTCGAGCTCCTACAAGTCCGGCGGGCACTGGATCGTCCGCGAGGGGGATCTCTTCGCGATGAATTGCGCCGGTCCGGACGGGCCGGCCAATACGTACGGGCGGCTCGTCATCCTGAACAAAGCGGCCATCGCGCCCAGCGTGCGGATCTCCAGAACCGAAAAAACGGTCGTGGACCAGGCGACGGGCCAGAGCGTGACCGAATTGGAGGAGGTGACGCGCAACCCGATCACGGGCGCGGAGACCGTGACGCAGCAGCGGACGGCGATGGATCCGAAGACGGGCCGCGTGGAGTCGCAGCGGGTCGATATCACGACCCACGCGGACGGCCGGAAGACGTACGCGGCGAACGCGGGGCTCTTCGATCCTGCGACGAAGAACTACGGATACAAGACGACGACCGGCGACCTGCCGGCGGACGTGGGGGAGGTCGATCCCGATGGCGTTTCCGTCGACGAGGACGGGCGGCTCTACCTCGGCATCGCGGAGGACGAGGGCTCGTTCGTGCCGTCGAAGGAGCTTTACGAGGATGCGGAGATTTCGGATCATGACCCGGAGGTCCTCCATGATCCGGAGGTGGCAGCAGCGCTCGAAGAGCAAGCGGCGGCCGAGGCGGAGATCGCGGCGACGAACGA
Source organism: Polyangium sp. (in: bacteria) (assembly GCA_031374535.1). GTDB lineage: Bacteria > Myxococcota_A > Polyangia > Polyangiales > Polyangiaceae > Polyangium. Next base: position 2,753 of record JANMGF010001135.1, on the reverse strand, counting down.
TGCAATCACGTGGGAGGGCGCGAAGCTCGGCGTGGACGCGGCTGGGATCGTGGACCCGACGCCGGTCGCGGACCTGGTGGGCGCGGGGATGGCGCTGGTGGACGGGGACTGGGCGGGCGCCGGGCTCAGCGTGGTATCGGCGGCGGTGCCGTATGCCGGGGATGCGATCGCCAAGACGTTCAAGGGGACGCGGGTGGCGGCAAAGCTTGCCAAGCTGAATCAAAAGCTGCAAAGGTTGGCGGGGAAGCGGGCGAAGATCGCGGACTCGCTGAAGAGGGCAAGGCAGCGGATCAAGGAGGCGATCAAGAAGAGGAAGAAGGCGGGCGGGGCGGGAGGTGTCGAGCCGTCGAAGCCGAAGAGCCCGGGGGACGGGGGGTTTGCGCCGAAGGTGGCGAAGAAGACGATATCGCGGCAAAAACAGGCTGGTCATGTAAAAGGAACGCCGCAGTATAACAACCGGATCAAACAAGGGACATCGACGTCGTATTTCGACAATTGGCAAGATGCAGAACGCTACACGCAAGAGGCTTGGGAAAAGGGGACAGCCGTTCCTGGGCGCGAGGGCGTCAGAGACTACGATTTCGGGCGCCCCGTGGGTACGGGATCGAAAGGGGGTTCGCAGGGCCGCGTTAGAGTTCACATGGACTCGCGCGGGGGGATACACGGTCATCCGGTAGGGCCGGAAAAGTGAGTACAACGAGTGGAGTCGGACATGTTCCATCTGAAACAGATACACCAGGATATCCTCAAAGCCTACGGCTCCCTGACAGAGCCTACCTTTTGGTTCGTCCAGGCAGCGCTTGAAAAGCAACCGTATCGTGAAATCATTGCGAGACTGGGCGCGATGTTCGCTATGGATGATGAAGATACCGACCCGAACTACGATGTTAGCTTCGGACTCATCATCCGGCCGCCAGGGTCGCTGCTCGTACTACGCCTCAGCATGGTCGGACCGTATGCAGTGCTCATGTGCTCGAGCAATTCCGCTTCGCATGTCGTCGAGCCAGCCAACACGAACACCGAGAACGAACGACGGATCCTCGGTCTTTTACACGAATACGGAATAGACGCGCTCGATCGAGCGACGCTCGAGGAGCCCGTATCACTCCTACTCAGCGACACCTCCACCGAGAATTGTCGGGTCTTTCAGGCTCTTTTCACGGATACGGATATATTGCCCTGGCAGCATTCGCACTGAGGACCAGGGGCATATTCCCGGTATACGGATAACCGTGCCCGCCACCTTGATCCCCCCCCACCGCCGCCGACACCCCGACCCTCTACCCCCCGGAACCCGAGCCCAACCATTCCCCCTGGCTCAACTGGATCCCCGCTCGGAGGCACAGGAACCCGAGCTAACTACACTATTCGTGAAATGAAGTGGAGGTATCGTGAAACTTCTCGATGTCGTAATATTGCGTGAGGATATCTCTGCTTCTGGCCTGAAGGCTGGGGATAGGGGTGTCATCGTCGAGGTCTTCGACGATCCCCACCAAGCCTACGAGGTGGAGTTCTGCGACAGCGCTGGGCGAACGATTGCGCAGCTAGCACTCAATCCCAGCCAAATCGTTGCTTCTGATTCTAACGATCCAGCGCGGGCGAAGTAGTGGAGTTCGATCATGATGCAACTCTATTGAGGCATAATGGCCAAGCACGGAGAAGGTTCGCTGCTGGCCCCCTGCTCCCCAAGAAACTCTTCGAGCCGAAGCCCTGATCACCGGATCCCACCATGCCCGACACCTTCATCCCCCCCACCGCCGCCGACACCCCGACCCTCTACCCCCCGGAGCCCGAGCCCAACCATTCCCCCTGGCTCACTTGGATCCCCGCCGCGGAATACTGGAACGCCGCGCCCACGATGCTCCTCCCGCCCCCGAGGCCGACGGCGCCCGTTCCCATTCCGGATGGGATCTTCCTCATCCCGACGGATATGCTCCCACCGCCGATGATGGAGTCCGCCTCGCGCGAGTCGCCGACGATTTCGCCCCCTGCGCTCGTCGGCCTTATCGCCCCCGCTCGCGTATCTGCTGCCGCTGCCGCCCCCGCTCCCGCGTCCGCCGCCGCGCCCGTATCCGCACCCGCCCCGCTCCCGCTCGATGCCTACACCCTCGAACAGTGCGCCCGCCTCGACGCAGCTCTCGCGCTTCGCCCCTCGGACGCGCCCACCCTTCTCGCATCCCATCAACTCGACGCCGCAACGTGGACCGCGCTCCGTGCCCATTGGCAATCCGCGCTCCGCGCTTCCCTGCGTGATGGCGATCCCGCGTTCCTCCGCGCCTACGACGCCGCCTTCGTCGCCGAGCTGGAGCGCATGCGCGGCCCGATCACGCCGGAGCAACACGCGAAGCTTGTCAACGCCAAAGCGAGTGCCCGCCAAGTCGCCACATTCGCAAGCCTCGGCCTCCCCTCGGTCGCGACGCTCGCCATCGAGCGCGTCATGTTGCAACGCGCGTGCGCCCGCACTTCATGATCGACGCTACTGGACGTCATAAAAAGGCCCAACGCAGCAGAACGTGACGGCGCTCGTCGGGTCGGGATACGCGAAACCCTTGGGCGCGCCGCCCACGCTGGCGCATGTACCCTGCACGTAGGCGAGGTCGGTGATCGCCTTGGCGCCGATGGCGCGGCCGGGCGCGACGATGTTTATGCACTTGTCGTAGGGAGACGCAAGCCCACCCTTCTCGAACTCCGCCGCGCACATCGTATCGTTGTAGAGCCGCAGCGACGCGTCACACCTGCTTGCCTCGATCGAT
>JANMGF010001104.1:0-2954 GCA_031374535.1 Polyangium sp. (in: bacteria) | reverse complement strand
CCTTGAATGGACGCCCGGAGGGTTCGATCTCGTTGTTGCCGCCCTCGTCATCGAACTTCCTCAATCGAAAGAAGCGGCCCTGCAGCTCGACGGCCTGGTCGCCCCAATCTTTGAACGACGGATCCCACGTGTCCAGGTACGGCTCGAGGCTCGCCGACACCTTGCGGTAGCGGACCAGGCGCCTGTATTCGTCCACCTTGATTCTCCGACGGATCAACCTGCGCAGGATGAAGTCGCCGACATCGAGGCCGCCCTCGTTGCCGCGCAGATCGATGGCGAGGTTCTTGACGCCCCGGCGATCGATCTCGTCGAAGGTCTTCTCCAGAAACCCCTTCCAGTCCCACTTGCTATTGTAGAGCGCGAAGGTGGGCATACGCAGGTACGCGAGATGCTCGCCGAAAAATTCGAGGTCCCAGACCGGCCCGTCGCCGCGCGTCGCCTCGATCGCGGCCTTGACCGGTGCGAGGCGCTCTTCATGGGTCAAGGCCCGGATGTCGAGCGTCGTGCTTTTCGCGGCGAGCGGCTCCTTCACCTCGAGCGTGATCCGGTCTTCTTTGGGAGGGAAAAACAGGGGGAAGTAAACATCGAAGGTCTCGTACTTTTCGGTCCCCTGTACCTCGAGCAGGCTCACGCGTTTGGCGTCGTTGGATCCGTCTGCGCGGGCGATCGTCATCAATCGATCGAGGATCACCTCCGCCTTGACGCCGTTGACGGAGAGCACCTCCGTGCCGGGCCGAAGCCTCGCATCACCCGAGAAATCGCGCGTGACGATCATGCGCCGGCCCATCCAGCGGAAGTAATACGGCAGCCGGTCCCGGTGCATGAAGAGCGCGTCGGCCACCGCCTTTTCCTGGTTGTGGAAATTCGGGTAGCTGTGGCCGCACTTGATCTTGGCGAGGAAGATCGAAAAGGCGAGATACGCGTCGGGGAGGGTGCGATCGTGGTCGAGCTCGGCCCCCAGCGCCTCGAATTGCGCGTCCATCTGCGCCTTCGTGTTGTATCGGTAGAGGCCGGGGTGGAGCGTTTCGTAGGCCTCTTTGAGGATCGCGAAGTCTTCCTGCAACGCGCGGGCGGGTATGCGTGGCGGAGAGACCTGCGCCGGAGAGACCTGCGCCGGAGCGGCCGGGGTCCCGGGAGCGCTCGCGGGGCTTGCGCAGCCGAGTATCGCACACCCGAGCACGGGGAGCAGGGTCCGGCGGAGAGACGGCATGCCCGAGAGGGTACGCCACCGTTTCAGACCCGTAAAGGATGTGGGAACCTGAACCCTGCGTGGTGCCAGGAGCGGGATTCGAACCCGCGACCTCGCCATTCGAAGGAGTAACCCTGGCCATCACTGCCGTCGCCGGAGAATACCGGCCAAGGTGTTTTTCGCGCTCTATCCACTGAGCTATCCTGGCGTCTTCGTGGGTTCCGTTGAAAGCAGGCGCCGTGCCAAGAGGCCAGCAAGCCACGCGTGTCGCGATTTGGCTTCGTTTTGGTGGCCTGGCTCGCTATCGGCGGGGTTGGGCCCGAAAAGCGCTCTATCCTCCAGGATAAGTCCTATCCCTGGGGCGCGTCTACACCAGGATTGACGTCCCCCGTCCGGCCTGTACCATCGATGACGGGAGGCATTTCTACGTGACGACTCAGGCGAGGCGGCTTCTGCTCAAGGATGGGGTCCATACGGAGGCGGTCAAGCAGCTCGCCGCGGGGCACTGGTTCCTGTGGAACCGGATCGAGGCCCTCGACAATCAGCCGCTCGTCTACGAGTGGGCGACGGGCGGGAACGAGTGCCGTATCCGTTATGTCGACGATCACCGGCTCGGGCTCCGATGGTTCGACGTGGAGGGGCCTCGGTGCGAGCCGACCGTCGAGGTCATCCGGCGGAACCTGCCGGTGTACGAGCGTTCCGAGATCATCGAGCTTTGCAGCGCCGCGCGGACCGAGGCCGAGGGGATCTGGGCGGCCTACAAGCTCGCCGTGACGGCCGGGCCCACGTTCGATCCGGAGCTCTTCGGCGCTTTCGGCGATGTCGCCAATCATCGCGATGCGAGCGTGCGCAAGGCCGCGATCTACGCGATGGAGCAGGCGCGGTGGCGCGAGTTCTCGGGGATCGCCGAGCCAATGGCCGAGGACGATCCGAACGAAGACGTCCGCGCGCGCGCCGCGGCGCTCCTTCGAGCACTGCAATGAGGATCGTCCATCCGCTTGGGGCGATCCTCGCGCTCGACGAGCATCCGCATCACCCGGCGAACGCCGCTCGGAAAAACCATACCGTGAGCACCGCGCCGAGCACGACGATGGCTCGACGGAGTTTGTCGGGGTCGACGCGCTGCGAGAGGCGCGCCGAGACGTAGCCGCCCGCGATGGCGCCTGCCATGATCGCAAAGCCGGGTATGAGCCAGAGCAGGCCCTCGCGGAGGAAAAATATCGAAGCGACGAGGTTGATGGCCACGCCGAGCCAGGCCTTCATCGCATTGAGCTCGTGCAGCGTCCCCTCGATGAAGAGGCCAAAGACGGCGAGCATCACGATGCCCATGCCGGCCCCGAAGTAGCCGCCGTAGACGCTGACCAGAAATTGCAGGAAGACCCCGAGCGCCACGGGGACCCGGGCCTTTTTGCCGAGCACGGCCTTGCGAATGCGCGCCTGGAAGGCGAGGAGCAGCGTGGCGAGCAGGACGAGGAGGGGGACGACGAAATCGAAGAGCCGCTCGGGCGTGTGCGTGAGCAGCCACGCGCCGAAGAGCGCGCCCGCCACCGTGGGGAGCGTGAGGTATCGTAAATGATGCTTCGTGCGCGCGAGTTGGTCGCGGAAGCCGAAGGCGCTCGCGAGCGAGCCGGGCCAGAGGGCGACCGAATTGGTGGCGTTGGCCCCGAGCGGGGGGACGCCGAGCGCGACGAGGATCGGGAACGAGAGGAGGGAGCCGCCGCCGGCGACGGCGTTGATCGCCGAAGCCACGAGGCCCACGACGAAG
>JANMGF010001054.1:0-2018 GCA_031374535.1 Polyangium sp. (in: bacteria) | reverse complement strand
GCGGAGGAGCAGGTTCCCGAGGTGCAGGTCGCCGTGGATGCGGTGGACCTCCGTGCCGAAGAGCCCCTCGTCGATGGCGTCCGCGATCGTCCGCGCGGCGCGCTCGTACCGCGGCAAGAGGCGCGAGGGCACGAAGTTCTTGTCGCGGAGGAAATGGATGTTGTTCCGGACGAACCCCTCCGCTTCGAGGTGGACCCTGCGAACCGCGGGCCGCGAGGCGCCGACGTTGTGGATACGCGCGGCGAGCATGCCGAGGCGCTGGAGGAGGTCCTCGTCGGGTTCGTCGGGGGCGCGGCCGCCCATGCGCGGAAAAAGGCAATAGGAGATCCCGTCGATGGAGCCGAGGGTGCCGCCGTCGGGGAATGGTTTCGGGAGACATACGGGGACCTCGGCCTCCGCGAGATCGGCGAGGAAGAGGTGCTCCTCGAGGATCTGCTCGGGGCTCCAGCGACCGGGCCGGTAGAACTTCGCCACGAGCCGGGAGCGATCTTCGAGCTCGACCTCGTAGACGCGGTTCTCGAACGAGTTCAGCGGGTAACAGAGGGGATTGCAGGGAAAACCCGCGTCCTCGACGGCCTGGAGGACCTTGTGCGGGGTGAGCGAGAGGAAGAGATCGGTGGTGTTCATGCGCGTCTCCGGAGGCTGCCCCGAAGGGCATAACGGATACCATCGCGGAGGGTGCCGCGCGTCGTGAGGCTGCCGAGCTCGGCGCCGATCTCCACGAGCGCGCGGGCGATCGGGGGCTGGATGCCGGTGATCACGACCTCGGCGCCGAGGAGGCGGATGGTCTGCGCGGCGCGGACGAGGGCCTCGGCGACGGAAGCGTCGGCCTCGGGGACGCCCGTGACGTCGACGATGGCCACGCGGGCGCCCTGGGCGACCACACCCGCGGCGAGGGTCTCGAGGAAACTCGTGGCGCGCTCGTACGTGAAGCGGCCGATGAGGGGCGAGACGAGGACGCCGTCGCCGATGGGGATGAGGGGCGTGGAGAGCGCGCGGAGGGTCTCTTCTTGCGTCTGGAGGAGGCGAGCCTGCGCCTCGTTCTGGTGACGCGCTTCCTCGGCTTGCCTGCGCGCCGTGACGTCGACGACCGCGATCTGCGTGGCGGGCGCTCCTTCGTAAAGGATCGGGCGCGCGGCGACCTCGGCGTAAATGAGGACGCCGTCCGCCCGCACGTATCGCTCCTCGATGGGATCGAGCGGGATCGAAAGCTCGCGGCTCATCCGCATACGCTCGAGGAGGAGCGCCCGATCGTCGGGGTGGATCAGGCTCATGACGTTCATCCCGACGATCTGCTCGCGCGGGGCGCCGACGAGCCGCGCCAAAGCATCGTTGACCCAGAGGAGAAGGCCGTCCCTGTGGACCGCGAGGGGGAGCGGAGCGAGCTCGATGAGCGCGCGCCACCGCTCCTCGCTCTCGCGGAGCGCACGCGTGGCCTTGAGCTCGGCCGTGACGTCCTCGAAGACCCCGAGGTACTCCTGGACCGCGCCGCTCTCGTCGCGCAAGACCACGGCCGAGAGGCAGGCGTCCAGGACGTCGCCGTTCTTCTTGACGTACTGGAGAGGCACGTCGTAGACGCGCCCCTCTTGCCGCACCCTCGGCATGTGCGCCTCGGCGGCGGACTTGCGGGACGTCTCGGTGAGAAACTCCGTCGAGCGGCGACCGAGCACCTCGTCGCGGGTATACCCGAGGGTCTCGAGCCAGCGGTCGCTCACGGCGCTCAGGCGCCCCTCGTGATCGAGCGAATGCATCATGGCGGGGGTGCACTGGTAGCGCTCCTGGTACCTCGCCTCGAGGGCCGCGATGGCGCTCTGCTGGGCGTCGAACCGATGCTCGTAGACCGAGACTGCGGCTTCCGAGAGCTCGGTCGAGAGGTCCTCGACGCGATCGAGCGCTCGTTCGGCGAGCTCGATCGTGGGAAGGGTGCGGCGGGTGATGCGGGCGAAGGCGCGGCGGCCGACGGTGACGCCCCGAAGGACGTCCACGAGCGACGCGCCCTGCTGCTGCCTGCGCGTGAA
>JANMGF010001033.1:0-3422 GCA_031374535.1 Polyangium sp. (in: bacteria) | reverse complement strand
GGCGTGCCGAGCGGACAATATCCAGGCATGCAGAGCGGGCAGATGCAGGGCATGCAGAGCGGACAATATCCGGGCATGCAGAGCGGTCCGATGCCCGCGCGTCCAGGCGCGACGCAGATCGGCGAGCCCCTCTTCACGCAGGGAGCGCCGAACGCGCCAGGCGGTCGGACGATGATGGACACGGGCCCCAACGCCTCCGCCATGACGCCAGGTCCGATGCCCGTCATGCAGATGGGTCCGCAGCACGGACATGCGCCCATGCAGCAGATGGGCGGACCCGCCTACCCCGCGCCTCCGCCTCCACCGATGGGCGGTAGGCAGCAACAGAAGAGCAGCGCGGTGCCGATCATCGCAGGCATCGGCGTGCTCGCCGTGATCGGCATCGTGATCGCGGTCGTCGCGTCGGGAAGCAAGAGCTCCGGGGGCGACGGCGACGTCATCCTCATGCCGTCGGCAGCACCCACGACGGTCGTGGTCGCCTCCGATCCGACAGCCACACCTTCGGACAGCGCGGGTGCCGCAGGGCCGGCCTCGTCGGCAGCGGGCGGCTCCGCGCAGTCGGGACAAACCACGGGCTCGACCACAGGAACGGGAACGGCGGCGCCGACGGCCTCGGGCGGGAGCGGCGGCGGCGTGAAGGTCGACCCCGCGGCCGACAAGGCGTGCGACGCGGCCATCACGTACGCCACCGGTGCCAACACCGCGATGGCGATCAGCCAGTACCGCTCGTGCACCGGCCCCAAGCGGAGCAAGGCGCTCTCGGCGATCGACGCCTCGGCCGCACGTGAGGTGAAGGCCAAGGGCTGCGCGGCCAAGTCCGTGGCGGACTCGGCAGCGGCCATCGGCGCCTCGAGCGGAAAAGCAGCGCTTCCCCCGCGTTGCCGCTAGCGACGGTTCCCCCCCTCGACAGCGACACCGGCTGGCTCAAGATAGGAATTCGCCCGTGTGTCGCCGCGTTTTGACGCGCTTGACGCGCGTTCGACGCGGGTGCTAGATGGATCTTGCGAGCGATGACGCTCGATCGAAGGCCTCCGCTCGACAGTTCGGCGCAGCGTGTCAAAGGCGACGAGTTGCACTTTGCAGCCATACGTCGGCCCGAGCTGGAGATGCTGGAGGAGAAGGTCGTTCACGGGCAATGGGCAGTAAACGCCGCGCAGCCACGCGGATGACGTGGCGCGACATGCGCCGCTCCGAAGAATTTCGGGGGCGGTGGGTCGCACTGGACAACATCGACTACGAGGACGGGTCGTCCCAGCCCCAGCAGGCAGACGTCGTCGACAGCGACGACGACCTCGGGGAGTTATGCAGCAGGATGCGCGAGTCCGACCGGACGGCATGCGCGATCCTGTTCTGCGAGGATGACTCGATCGCGCCTCCCGTCGCTCGACGGGCCGCAGCACAGACGCGGGGTGCCTCGCTCCGGTAGCCCCGGCTCCCCGCCGCTGATTTCCCGCCCTCTTTTCGTTTCCCCGAACCCCCGAGCGCGAGCCGATGATCCGCTGAGACCTCAGCGAAGGATCGGCTTGAGCGTCGGTTTGCCGTCCTTCATCACCACGTTGTAGTCGACCGACTTCTGCGGGTGCGAAGCCTTGAGCTTCTCTTCCTGCTGGCGCAGTTGCTTGGCGAGCGCCTCGTAGGTGACGCCCGCGGTCGACTCCTTCGCCGCGCGTTTGGCATCGACGTACTGCGCGTAAATCTGACGGATCCGCGCCTCGGAGAGGTCCTCGGGCGAACCTCCGGACGGACGCGGGCGCGCGGGCGCAGGGCGCTGTCCAGGCGGCACACGTGGCTCGGTCGAGGCGGTCGTGGAGGCCTCCGGAGGCGGCATTTCGGCCGGCGGGTCGGGCGGCGGAGGAACGGCGACCGCGCGCATGTTGCGGCTGCTGCGTCGACGCGAGGACGGCGACGCCACGCTCGTCGGCGCGGGATCGTCGGCCCCTTGCGGGAGATGGACGGCACGCGTGCGTGTGCTCGAGGGCCTGCGTCGCGAAGGCGGGGCGAGCTTCTGCTCGCGCGGATCCAGGTCGAGGTCGAGATCCAGAGGGCGCGCAGAGACGGGGCCCGTCGCGCCGGCCTTGCCTTGTTTGTTCTGGGCCGCGAGCTCGGCGACGCGCCGCTTGCCCGCCTCGGGCGGAGACGCTTGCGGACGTTGCGCGGCCGGCGTCTCGGCAGGCGGAGGCGCCTCGGCAGCCTTCACAGCGGGAGGCTCGATCGGCCGGCGCATCATCATGATCGGCACGGGCTCGGGTCGCTTCGCGGGCTCCGGCGGTTTGACCGCAGGCGCAGGCTCGGGCGGCGCAGGTTTGGCCGGGAACGGAGGCGGTGGTGCCTTGGCCGCAAGCGGAGGCGGCGCAGCGGGTTTGCCCGCGGGAGGAGGCGGTGGCGCAGCGGGTTTGCCCGGGACCGGCGGCGGCGGAAGCGCAGAGACACGACCTCCCGGGGGCAACGGCGGAGGCCCGGGTTTGGCCGGCGGCGGCGAAGCGGTCGTGACCTCGAGCGCGTCGTCCGCGAGATCCTCGTCCGCGAGATCCTCGGACTCGTCGGCGAGCAAATCCTCATCGGCGAGCACGTCCTCGTCGATGGTCAGCGCGTCTTTCCGGATGCGGGCGCGACGCTCTTCCTGCGCGGCGGCGAGGCGGCCGTACTTCTCTTTTTGCCGCTTGCCGAGGAGCGTCAGCGCGTCCTTCGCGCCGAAACGCGCGGCCGCGCGGAGGACGTCGCGCTGGAAGGTGCCGTTGTCGATCTCGCGCGCCACACGCTGCCAGTACTGCTGGTAGGTGTTGTAGCGCTGGACGATGGTCTGGAACTTGAAACGAAGCGCAGTGTTCCGGATCTGCTCGCGTCGCACGAGCATGATGCGCCGATCGAGCTCCTTGCGCGGGACGAGCGGCTCGAGCTTCTCGATGCCGATGAAGTACTGCTCGTAGAGCGCCCGCAGCCGCTCGAGTCGGCTGTCGAGATCGTCCAGGGCTCGTTCGACCTCGGCGTGTTCCATGCGGTCAGAGCGGCGTGACCTTCAGGTTGTCGAAGCAGACCGGGACTTCCCAGTCGTTGAAGCCGACGTGCTCGTGACCAGGGCCGGCGAGCGGCGATTCGTCGGCCCACGCGAAGTATTCGACGCCGTTGATCGACCAGACGATCGTCTTGCCATCCGCGCGCTCGACGCGGAATCGATAGGCTTGCCCCGGGGAAACGGGGCGCTCGCGCTCGTCGTCGCTCTTCGGATCGACGTCGATCTCGAGCCTGTCGTCGCCGTGCTCGTCGAGGCGCGCGAGCACGTGCTTCGCGTTGCGCCAGCCGCCGAAGATCGCGAGGTAACTCGTGGCGTTCGTGTACGACGTGGTCGTGGCGCCGCTCTGCCCGTCGCCCCAGAGCTCGACCTTGAGGTCGCCGACCGGGCTCTCGGCGTAGGCGTCGAACTC
>JANMGF010001029.1:0-6693 GCA_031374535.1 Polyangium sp. (in: bacteria) | reverse complement strand
GCTCCCCGCTCGGGCTCGCGCTCTGGGCGGACGCGGCCGAAGACGCAGGCCTCGATCACGAGGCCGCCGAGGCGCTCGCCGAGCTGGCGACGCTCGTGCCGTGGCGCGCCGACGTGTGGCTCCGGCTCGGCCAGGCGCGGGCGCGTATGGGCGACGTGCGCGCGTCCGAGGCGCTCGAGCGTGCGGCCGATGCGCCCGAGGAGCGTGAAGCGGCGAGGCTCGCGCTCCTCGACCTGTGTGATCGTGACCTCTGGGCCGGGGATCCGGCGCGTGCCGGCCGGTGGCTCGATCGTATCGGGATCACGCTGACGGCAGCGGCCATGGGTCCCACGGCCGAATTGACCGCTGGGCCAGATCGTGAAGTCGCGTTGCGGCGGGCCGAGTGTTCGCTCGCGCTCGGCGACGTGGCCGCAGCCGCGCGGTATGCCCCCGTCGTTGATCCCGATCGCCTCGACGGTCGAGGTGCGCTCGTCCTCGGGCGTCTTTCGTTCGCCGATGGGCAATGGTCGCGTGCGCTCGATCTCGGCCTTCGCGCGTGCATCCTCGACGCGCCCGGCTCCGCGGAGCTGCTCACCTCGCTCGTCGCGGGTTGCCACGACGTCGTGCTCGTCGACCGCGCGCGCCGCGTCGTCGGGTCGGCTGGCCTCATCGAGGAGCCCGCGTGGGCCGCGGCGTTCGCCTTCGCCGAGGGTCGCCGTGCCGACGCGCGCGCCGCGCTCTCGCGAGGTCTCTCCGCAGGGCATGCGGGTGCGGCAGCCGCGTTGCTCCGTCTTGCCACCGAGACGCGGGATCTCGACGCTCTGCATGCGCTCGCCGCGCGGGATCCGGGTCGGTTGCCCGAGGATCTGCGCACGTTGCGCGAGGGCGCCGTGCTCGCGGCAGAGGGCCGGCATCGCGCGGCGCTCGGCAAGCTCGAGCGGGTCACGGGCGAGGCTGCTGCGTGGTCGGCCGAGATCGCGAGCGGCATCATCCGCGCCTGGGTCCCTGACGTTGGGAGCGCCTCCTGGCCCGATCTGCTCGACGAGCTCGGCCGCTCTGCGCGCGCGCTCGAACGGCTCGATCTCGTCACGGCCGTCGAAGCCATCGCCGTCGAGCGCGAGAGGCCGCTGCGTGTCGCCGTCGTGGGTGAGTTCAACGCGGGCAAGAGCACCTTCTTGAACGCGCTCCTCGGGGAAGACGTCGCGCCGACGGGTGTCCTGCCGACGACCGCGACGCTCCACTGGGTCGCCTGGGCGCCCGATGCTTTCGCGCGGATCGTCGTGCGTGGCGCGCCCGATCGCGTGGTCCCACACGCCGGGCTGAAGGCCGCCTTGAAGAGCCTCGCGAGCACCGGCGCGCGTGTCGAGCGTGTGTTCATCTACGCGCCGATCGAGCGGCTCAAGCGCGTGGAGATCCTCGACACGCCGGGCTTCAACGCGCCGGATCCCGATCACATCGCCGCGGCCCGGCAGGCCTTCGACGAGGCGCACGTCGCCCTCTGGCTCCTCGACGCGAGTGGCCCGATGAAGGAGAGCGAGCGCCGCGTGCTCTCCGAGATCAAGAGCCTCGGCGTGCCCGTGCAGATCCTCGTCAACAAGGCTGATCGACTCTCCCCCGAGGATCTCGGCCGCGTCCTCGAGCACGTGCAGAAGAGCCTCGAGGAGACGGGGATCGGATCGCATGCGCCGCCGCTCGCGTTCTCTGCGCGCCTCTCCTTGAAGGGAAAACTCGGCGACGCCGCCGCGCTCGAGGCGTCGGGCTGGGCGGGCGTCGAGGCGCTCTTCGCCGAGCGGATCGTCGATCGCTCCGCGGATCTGCGGGAACGCGCCCTCCGCCGGAGAGCCCTTCGCATCGCGCGGGAGCTCGCCACGATCGCCGCCGCGCGCGCCGCGGAGGATCGCGCGAAGATCCAGGAGGCGCGCGCGCTCTCCGAGTCGCGCCTCGCCTGCGCGGCCAAACTTCGCCACGATCGCCGCGCGATCGCGTCCACGATCGAGAGCGCCCTCGAGCCTGCGCGCCGCACGCTTTCGGCCGATCTACGCCCTCTTGGCGACATCACGGACGAACGAAAGCGCACCGATCCCGGCCTCGAGGCGTACGTCGAGGAGCGCTTCGTTTCCAGGCTCACGGACCCTCTGGTGCAGGAGATCGCGCGGCACGCGGGTGTCGTCGCACCACCCTCCGCGGCGACCGCGGTGCGCGCGTCGCTCATGGGCGCAGTCGCGGCGCTCGAGGGGCGCGCCGATCGTGTCGACGGGCCTCTCGGACGTGTGCTCGAAGCCGCGATCGCAGCCTTCGCGGCGGCGCTCGTGGCTGCGGCGGAGGTGGGCTTGCCTGCGGCGCCGTTCGCGCTGATCGAGCAACGCGCGGCGATGGTCGAAGGTGCGCTCGCGGCGAAGGCGTGAGCCGCCGGCCCTACGCGGAAAAACACCTCCGAGGCTATCCTGGCCGCGCATTTCGTTCCCGCGTGCCGGCGCGCGCAGGTATCATCCCGGGTCGAAGAATCATGCAGGATCGAGGCAAGGTCATGGATTTGTCGTTTGGCGCGAACGGGGACGTGCAGAAGCGGAACTCTTGGCGGAGGGGCATCTTCGGCGGGCTCGCGTTCGCGCTCGGTCTCGCCGCGCTCACGCCTTCCTGCTCCATCGTCGTCGATACGAGCACCAAGCAGTGCGACGAGCAGAACGCGTGCCCGAGCGGCTACACGTGCGACGCGAACAACGCCTGCGTCATCACCACCGTCGATCCGAACGCGTGCATCAAGACGACCGAGTGCGCGGGCGAGTTCCAGTTCTGCCGCAAGGATCTCGGCAAGACGAGCGGCGTGTGCAAGCCCCTCAAGTCGTCGCTTTGCGACGTCGTCGAGGGTGATTACCGCGCCGACAACGTCTTCGTCATCGGCTCGATCCACCCGACCACGGCGCCCGCGCCCGACGACGAGATCGGCATCTCGATGGAGAACAGCATCAAGCTGGCCATCAACGATCTCAAGAAGACCTTGAACGGCTTGCCCCCCGCGGCCGGCCAGACCGGCAACCGCCAGGTCGTCATGATCGGCTGCAGCGACGAGGGCCTCGAGGAAAAGAGCGTCGAGGCGGCCAACCACCTCATCGACAACGTCGGCGTGCAGGCGATCATCGGCGGCGCCTTCAGCGGCATCGCGATCAAGACGGCCACCGAGGTGACCATCCCGAAGGGCGTGCTTTTCATCAGCGCCTCGGGCACGAGCCCCTCCATCACCAATCTCTCGGACAAGCCCGCGGGTGCCGCGACGGGCCTCCTGTGGCGCACCGTTCCCTCGGATCTCTTCCAGGCCGACGCGATCGCCGCCTACGTGCCGCAGCTCGAAGCCCAGATCCGCGCGGATCTCGCGATGCAGCCCGCCGAGAAGATCAAGGTCGCGGTCTTGCACAAGGGCGACGCCTACGGGACGGGCCTCAAGGATGCGCTGCAGAAGAAGCTCGTCTTCAACGGCAACGCGGCGATCGACAACGGCCCCGCCAATTACCTCGTGTTCAACTACGGCAACCCGGACGACACGATGGCGAGCCCCACGAAGTACGGCGAGGCCCAGGACGCGGCGATCATGGCCGGCGCGCACATCATCCTGCTCTTCGGGACCGGCGAGGCGATCACCGAGGTCTTCGCGCCCATCGAGATCAAATGGAACATCGCCGCCTACCGCCCGCGTTTCGTCTTCTCGGACTCGAACTTCTCGAGCGCGCTCGCCGACACCGTCAATGCCGAGGGCAACGCGTCGGCGCGCGCCGACTGGCGCAGGCGCACGACGGGCGTCGTCCCGGGGCCGCAGGACAACGACCCGCTCTACAAGTCGTTCCGGTTCTCGTACAGCTCGGTGTACGGGCAAGGGCAGGGAGATCCGTCGATCTTCGGCGCGGCCAGCGCGTACGACGCGGCGTACTTGCTCTTCTTCGCCGCCGCGACCGTGAAGGACGGGGTCCTTTCGGGCCAGAACCTCGCGCTCGGCATGACGAAGATGTCGGCCGCGAGCACCATGGAGGCCTCCGTCGACGTGGGCACGGAGGAGCTCGGCTTGACGCTGAACAAGCTGCTCGACGGCTCCTTCGAGTCGATCGACTACAACGGCGCGTTCGGGCCGCTGAACTTCGATGCGACGACCGGCGAGCCCGCCGCGAACGTGCAGATCTTCTGTCTCGCCGACGACGGCACCGGCAAGGCGGTGCAGCAGCTCTCGGGCGAGTATTACGACGCCGACACGCAGGGACTCGCGGGCACGGCCGCAGCCGCCTGCAAGTGAAAGCAAACGCGGACGGGTGAACCGTTCGTGGAGACGTTCGACACGCCGTCCTCCAGGGCGGCGTTTTCGTTTCGAACGAACCGCCGATCGGGCGACATGAAAAGGCCGCGGTACCCTGGGGCGCCGCGGCCTTTCTCGTGTCAGCGGGGGAGGGGAATCAGAAGGTGCCGGAGAGGTTCACGCCCGTCGGCGATACGCCGAGATCGAGGCGCTTGACGAAGCCCGTTTTCGCGGGGGACGCAGCGGCCGGCGGCGTCGGAGCCCGCAACGTGAAGACGAGCGTGACGACGCCGGCGATGACCGCCGCGCCGGTGAACACGTCGCTCACGAGCGCCAGCGTTCCGGTCGAGGACGCGGCGTCCTGGAGCTGCTGCGGGGTCGCCGGCGTCTGACCCGCCTCGACCGTACGAAGCTCCGCGAGCTCGCTATTCTTCGAGAGCGCGAGCGCGCCCGTGGCGATCGCGCCGACCGCGAGCGCGCCCGTCACGCCCCAGCCGGCCCACGGGATCGACTTCGGCGGCGGAGGCGGCGGCGCCACGGGCCCGGTGCTCGTCGTCGGCGTCGTCGCCGTCGCCGTGGGGATCGTGGTGGCCACCGGTCCGGTGTCGGCCGGCTTGGCGACCAGCTCGGGCAGATCGAGCGCCACGTTGACCGCGTCGAAGCTCGCGACCTCGATGGTCCTCACGGCCGCCGTGCGCCCCTCCTTCGTCGCCGTGATCCTGTGGCGACCCGGGTTGACGAGCAGGGGCTTCGTGAAGGGCGTCTTGCCGACGGGCATGTCGTCGATCGCCACGTCCGCGTCGGGCACGCTCGTCGAGATCTCCACACGCGCGACGCGGGTGCGGAGCTTCTCGATGTCCTTCTCCACGTCGGCGCGGCGCTTCGCGTCGATGTTGCTGCCGCCCTCGGCGATGTACTTCTCGAACGACGTGAGCGCGTTCGCGTAGTCCTGCAGCTGGAAGTAGACGTTCCCGATGTTGTAGAGGACGTTGTAGTTCGGCGCGAGCTCGTTGGCGCGGCGGAACTCGATGAGCGCGGCGCGGTAATCGCCTTCGCCGAAGAGCTCGATGCCGCGCTTGAAGCGCCGCGACGCTTCTTCCTTGGCCTCTTTCGTGGGCTCGGCTTGCGCTGCAGTCGGGGCGGCGGTTCCGCCCGCGGGCTGCTGCGCGGAGACCACGAGGGGGACGACGGGGAGCGCGAGGGCGACCGCGAGGGCGATACGTCGGGAGGTCTTCATCACTGGTACGGATTGTTCGGGTCGACGGTTCGATTCGACTTCTTGGTGCCGCCGGTCTTCATCGGATCTTCGGCGGTCGTGGTCGGCTGCGGGACGAAGATGACCTTCGTTTTTTCTTTCGACGTGTCTGTCGGCGGAGGCGTCGTGGCCATCGGCGATGCGGCTTGTTGCTCGAGGACCATCTCGATGGTGCGGTCCTTGTCGAAGGTCACGTCGCGGCTGCGCGTGGCGAAACCCGCGGCCTCGGCCTTGATGATATGCGTCTTGTCCTCGCGGGGAAACTTGCCGACGTAGGGGTTCGTCGTGAGCTCCTTGCCGTCGATGAAGATCTTTGCCGTCGGGGGCGTGACCGTGATGGTCACTTCGATGTCGCCCACCGGCGCGGCCGTCGCCTGCGTGGGCGCCGGGGGCGGCGGCTGACGGGTCATGAACCAGACCCCTGCGCCGATCGCGGCGACGCCGATGAGCGCGACGGCGCCGAAGAGCCCGCGTTTCGGCGCAGCGACCGCTTGCGAGCCCGTGCCCGTCGCGGCGGCCATCGAGGCCGTGAGCGACGAAGGCGACGACACGCCGCTCGTGCGTTTCGTGCCGGGCGACGAGAGATCCGAGCTCGACATCGCCTCCCGCGCGCCCGTTCGATCGACGGACATCGGGCCCGACGTCGACGTGCCGTCGAGGTGCGGCAGGTTGATCGACTGGAACTCCGTCGTCTGGAGCGATTTCGCGGCCTTGAGTTGCGTCTCGACGATCTGCTTGATCTTCGAGCGGTTCTCCTCGAAGTGCTTCGCGACGAGCTTGCCGACCTCGCGCAGCGAGTTCTTGTCGCCCATCTCGTCGAGCAGCTCTTCGAGCTCGGTCGCGAGATCGGTCGAGGTCGAGTAGCGATCCTCGCGGCGGAGCGCGAGCGCCTTCATCACGATCTTCTCGAGGGCCTCGGGGACCGAAGGATCCACCGATTGCGGCGAGGGGATGTCGCCGTTGATGAGGCGATGCAGGACCGTGAGATCCGGGATGCCCTTCCAGAGGCGACGGCCCGTCGCGGCCTCCCAGAGCATCACGCCCGCGGAGAAGATGTCTGCGCGCCTGTCGACGCGCTCGCCGCGCGCCTGCTCGGGGGCCATGTACGCGACTTTGCCCTTCACCACGCCGAGGCGCGTCTCGGCTGACGAGTTCATCGCCTTGGCGATGCCGAAGTCGA
>JANMGF010001011.1:0-4999 GCA_031374535.1 Polyangium sp. (in: bacteria) | reverse complement strand
GGATCTATCCAGGGGCGGGACGGCAGAGCGAGCTAAGTGCCCGGAATCATTCAGCACCCCCGGCAGGAATCGGACCTGCGACCTTCGGTTTAGGAAACGGCTTAGGTAGCTTCTAGCAGCACCCTCGAAACACACGGAGATCAGCAGCAAAACAGCGGTGATCCCGGCCGTTCTGCGAGATCGAGGGGGCGAGCTGGAGTTGACCGGAACGAGACGTTTCGAGACCCTGCGGTGTTCGGGTTGGGGCAACAGTGGGGCAACAAGAAACGGCCGTGCGCCTACGGTCGCCCACGACCGTCACGCCCGCCTTCGGCGAGCTTATCCGTACTCGTTGGAGTGGCAGGCGCGACGTGGGACTGGCTACCGGGTCACCTTGAGCAAGTCCAGATCGACCACTCCGTTGGCGGTGCTGAGACCGTAGCGGACCCGCAGGCTTGTCGTCCCTGCGGGGGCAGTCGCGACGAGCTGAGCATCCGCGTTGTACGCCCAAGCGTCCGTGCTCCAGGTTCGAGTGGCGAAGCCGATCTCGGTCCCTGTGCTGTTGTAGAAGATGAGAGACGCGGAACCCGACTGCGTGTGGTTGCGGCTCATATTGTCGAGTCTGTATGTCGTGCTCGCGGTCGCGGCGATGGACGGACTGAGCGCGCAGGCTCCGGGGTACTGACAACCCGACGTGAAGCCGGTCGTCTGCATCCGCAAAGCATACGCGCCCCCGCCGGGCGCCGGGTTGTCGGATGCAGTGTAGTAGCGGAAGACGTTGCTGGTGGGGGACCAGGATCCCGAGGCGCAATTATGCCAGATCAGCCAGCCGGAGAGGTCTGCCGAGCTCTCGAAACTATTCGTATACACGGTGACCGGCGGCTCTGGCCTCCACCCGGAGACGGTGGGCATGCTGCTCTCGAGCCATGACTCCATGTCCCGTTGCCCAGCGATACCGAGCGGAACGCCCTGGTACGTCTGATCTGGATTGGACCAGCGGTTGAGCCGCACGCAGGTGGCGGGGAGGCCATTGAACGGGCACTCGATGTACCCGCCCATCATGGTCATCCATGTATAGTCCGCGGCGACGACAGGACGCGCGATCCCCGCGTTGGCATTGTCCTCGTGCTTGCCTCCAAACACGTGCCCGAGCTCGTGCAGCGCGGTCAAGTCTCCCAGCGCGTAATCGTCCGTGGACAGGGCGAAGGGGCTGGCCTGGTTCTGTCCCCAGGGCCGGGCAGCCCCACCGACACGGCCGTAGCCTGGTATATCGGCAGCCGTCGGATCCTCCTGCACCAGCAAGAACACGACATCCGCATAGGTGTTGGTCATGCTGGTGTCGATGTTCGTGAACGGGGCCGATCGATTCACCATCGCATTGATGATCGTCGATCGACTCATCCCGGCAAAGTTGCTCGCGACCTGCTGAACGCCTGCGATCGAGATGTAGTTGTTGGACGATACGCCGCTGAGGCTCAGCGAGCTGTTGAACGCCGAGACGATATTCGAAGCCAGCGACGACGCGTTCGACACGTTGTTCGCGTGCAGGAACAGGACCCGAACGTTGCCGCCCACGACGATCGACGTGGAAAGGGGAGGCTGCGGGCCCTCGGGCGCCTCTTCGTGCTCGTCCTGCGCGTGGTCGAGCCGAGGCTCGTCCTTGGGCACCAGGGTCCGATCGACGGTCCGAATCACGTGCAGGTTCGATCCAGCATGCGGCTCCACGAGCCAAGCTTGCGTCCCCCGCCGGATCGAGCCCACCAGCTTGCCATCCTCGATCGAGAACGTGAAGTCGGCGAATTCGTCGTCGGCGAGATGCCCCGTGAAGGTCGTGATTCCGGGCAGCAATTCTCGCACCGAATCGATGACGAGCACGGCCTCGGCCCCGTCTGGCAGCGCAAACTCGACCCGGGCGCCCGGCGCGAGCAGACCGCTCATCGTGTGGAGGTCGATCGCCGCCAGGCGTGCCGCTTTCACCGCATCGTTGAACCCATGCCGGGAAGCTTCATAATCGATGCCCTCGAGCTCGCCGTCGTGGACTTGCACCAGCGACGTGCGCCCATCATTGGGCGTGGGCTCACTCTCCGCGGTACAGCCTATGAAGGTCGGGATGGTGAGGAGCAACGGAACGACCCACGTGTATTTGGCCATCGGTATATTCCTTGTCATAATGCACCCCACAAGGCGCACGAAACGCAAATGGCTCCCTGCACCCCAGGTCCGGCTTCCAGGGCGGCAACGAAACTCTAAATGGTTTGGTGACGCGGACGCGACCTCGCGCCATGCCTCGTGGGTAGGGACCTACCCTGGTATATGGGCCGAGCTTCGACTTTCTGACAAGCCAGCTCGATTTTTTCTTCGGGCCCGTTTTTGCGGGAGGGCACTGGCCAGTGAAGAGTCCTCCGTGTATGCGTGGGGTTCATGGCCAAGGCCAAGGTCACGACCGAGCTGCTGGAGCGAGCCATCGCTCGTGAGCCGCAAGCGGTTCGTGCGCTCGTCGCCATCCTCACACCGATCTTCCAGGTGAGGATCGGGCGCGTGCTCCTGCGCAGCGGCGACGGCGCCCGTCGTGACATGGAGGATCTGTGCCAGGATACCTTCGTCGCCTTGCTCGATGACGATGGCCGGCTCGCGCGGTCGTGGAAGCCAACGGGAGGTCTGTCGTTCGAGAACTTCTCCGGGCTCATCGCGGAACAGAAGGGCATCGAGTTCGTGCGTAAGAGAAAGGAGGAACTCCTGCCCCACGACGACGGCCCCGGCGAGGGGCTCGAGCCTGCGCTCGACAGCAGCCGGACGCCGGAGCGCATCGTCGCGTCGACAGAGCTGTTCGAGGTCGTTCTGCGGGTCTTGCGGGAGGAGCTTTCCGAGCTCGGGCGCAAGCTGCTCGATCTCCTGTTCGTCGAGCAGCGTGAAGTCGCAGAGGTGTCCGCCCTCTTGAGCATGAAGGAGGATGCGGTCTACGCGTGGCGCAGCCGGCTCGGGCGTCGCATCGAGGAGATCGCGGCCGCGATGGGAGGTGCCGAATGAGGGACCACCGTGTGAAGGGCCAGCCCCTGCCAGCCTCGGGCGAGGACGTCCTTGCAGATCCGCGATGGGAGGTCCTGGCATCCGGTGGAGCCACGCCGGAGGAGGTCGCCTCGCTTCGCGCGTGGGCGGAGCGCTCGACGGCTGCCAGGGCCGCGTGGGAGATGTTCCAGCCGGTCGACGACGTGCGGAGCGACGGGCTCGCGGCGGGTGTCTTGCGGGTCCTGCGGGAACGTGACGCGAAGGCGCGAGACGTCCGCGATGACGGGCCGCTCCTTGGGGGCAGATACAGGCTGTCGAAGAGGCTCCAAAGAGGAGCGATGACGAGCCGCTGGGAGGCCGAAGACACCGTCTCGGGGCAAATCGTCGCCATCAAAGGGCCCACCTGGTGGGAACCTCGAGCGGGCGAGGAGCATCCGCTAATGCGCGAGGCCAAGGTGCTCGCGTGTGTACCGCATCCGAACATCCTTTCGCTGCTCCACGTGGGCACGACGGCAGAAGGGGCGCCGTTCCTGGTGATGCCGGGCCTGCACGGCAAGCTCCTATCGAAATTGTTGAAATCGAAGGAAAGGTTGGGGCCCGCGCTCGCGGTTCGTATTGCCCGCGAGGTTGCCTCGGCGCTCGCGGCCCTGCATGAAGCTCGGTTCGTCCACGGCGCGCTTCACCCGTCGAACATCTTCCTTCATCGCGGGGCGGCGAGGAACCTCGTGAGCCTCGTCGACCTCGACGTCTGCAAAGACCTCGGAGAGTCACGTGCGGTGGTCGAGCCGGTGATGGCGGGCGCTAAAATCGGTTCGATCCCGCACCCGAGCCCCGAGCAGATTCGGGGGCAACGCGATCTCGACGAACGGTCCGACGTCTGGTCTCTAGGCATCCTTCTCTACCGGATGCTCACAGGGACGCGCCCTTTCCCTGGTTCCATGATAGAGGTGTTCGCGAGTATTCTCACGCGCCGCGTTCCGTCGCCTTCATCGACGTATCCCGATGTACCGCCGCTGCTCGACGCTTTCGTGCAACGCTGTACGGCAATGAAGCGGGAGGAGCGCATCCAGAGTGCGGCGGAAGCGCAGGTGTCGTTGAGCACGATCGAGACGGAGCTCTCCATGGATTTGGCCGAGCATTCCGATGCGCCGCGGCAATGCCCACATTGCGGCTTCCCCAACGCACCCATCGACCCGCATTGTGGGATGTGTGACTCACGTCTTGGGCCATCTCCCCTTGAGTTCATCCTTCGTAGCGGGCGTGCCCGTTTGATCCAAGCTTCGGACAGTCACATAGAGGGTTTCGCAGCCGGCGGCGTCTCCCTAGGCCCCCTACCGGCATCCACCTCCTGGCCGACGCCGTCGAGTGAGATGACACCTCGTCGTGCCCTCGCGGGGTTCCTGGTCAGCGACGAGGGCGACCCTAATGGTAAACTTTGGCCGCTCTACCAGGGTCAGAACATGATCGGTCGAGCGGACACCGGGCAACAGGTCGACGTCGAGATACCCCACGACACGGTCGATACGCATCATGCGACGATCGAGTGCGAGGACGGCCGCTTCATCCTGACGGATCTCGGCTCGAAGAACGGCACCTTTCACAACGACGAGGCCATCGGCTCCAACGGCAGGCGTGAGATTCGCGACGGCGACGAGATTCGCTTCGGTGGCTTGAGCGTCATTGCGAGAATTGTGGTATCCGTCTGGGTGTCAAGTCAATGACATGATTAAATTAATGGGAAACTCGGGCAAAAGGACAACCGGTGTGGGTTTCCTCACAACGCCAGCGAATCAACCCGGGGTCCCCGAACTCACCCGGCTTGCCGGGAAACGGGACCGAGAAAAACCCTACCCCAGACCACGGCCTGGAGCGCGCCCTCCGCCTTCGTTGGTCGGCGGCCTCTCCGCCCCCGCGGGGGGCACCTTCCACCGCCTCCGCCACCCCAGGCCCACCCGCGAGCGCGTTAAGGGGCCGAGATCGTGCCTGAACACGCGGCGGCGGCCGCACGCCCGTC
>JANMGF010000998.1:0-1901 GCA_031374535.1 Polyangium sp. (in: bacteria) | reverse complement strand
CATCTCGAAGCCATCCTGGGCCGCGATCCGGCGCACGATGCCGAGGATACGCTGGTAGATCGGCGTCGTCATCTCGGTCTCTTTGCGCTGCATCTCGCGCTGGTAGTCCATCGCGATCGCCTGGAGATCGGCCGCCTGCTTTTGCAGGTTCTCGAAGCGGCGCTGGAGCTGCTCCTTGGGCACCTTGTTGCTCTGCGCGTCCTTCTCGAGCTGCTCCTTCTCGGCCTGGAGCTGGCGCTGCTTGCCGTCGAGCTCGACCTGCCGGCTGTCGAAGAGCTTCTTCAGCGTCGCCTGGACACGCAAGCCCTCCTCGGTCTCGAGCATCGCGCGTCGCACGTCGATGACGGCGATCTTCGACTGCGCCTCTGCCGTCTCTTCAGCGGCCAGAAACCCGCCCATCCCAGCGACGATGGCCGCCGCGAGCACGGGGGCACGGAGCCGAGTCAGCCAAGACGTACGCCGAGGACCCACGAAACGAGAACGATCTGCACGCATCACTCCGGGGGACTAACCTCGAAGCTCGGGTGATGCAACGTTTTCTTGCATGCTGCCGGACCTTCGGCGCACACGTGGTTCCAGCTCAGGTCCCGGCCTGAAAATACCGGCCGAGCCGGTGATAGGCGAACTGAACGATCCGGTACACCTCTTCGTTACGGCGGACGAACGCTTCACGATGGTGGGGCTTTCGGATCGTACGGACGCGCTCCGTGAGGGCCGTGAAGGCAGCGTCGAGGACGAGGTCCGCGTCTTCGTCCTCGCCCACGGCGAGGAGGGCTTCGACGAGCGTCAGGCGGATGCCTTCCTCCCACTCTTCGACGGGGGCCGATGCCAGGCGGGCGTTCGCGTCGCGCGCGGTCTCGACGGCGGCGTCGACGGCGCGGCGAGCGAGCTGGACGCGGGAGAGCGCGAAGAGCGCGAGGATCTGGAGGGCCGGCTGGGCCCGGGTCTCGTCGATCGCCCAGCGGGCCAGGCTGAGCGCCGTGGCGAGGTCGCCGGGGGCGCCGCGCCAGACGAGGAACATCGTCTCGTAGATGCGCGTATTTACGCGGAGGCGCGCGGCGTTCGTCTCGTCGGCGATGCGGGCGGCCTGGCGCTGGTGGTCGATGCCGAGGTCGAGGTTGCCGAGGCGCGCGTAACTCATGCCGAGGTTGTGCAGCGCGAAGGCCTCGAGGATCCGCATGCGACGCGCGCGCGCATCAAAAAGGGCGCGCTCCAGCATCGATTGCGCCTCCTCGAACATGCCGAGGTGGTTCAGCGCGGAGCCCACGTTCAAGCGGCCGCGCGTGGCGAAGGCGATGTCGCTGATGCTCTCGGCGGCTTCGATCAACGAGGCGCCCGTGGTGACCACCTCGGAGGGGTCGTTCATGTGCGCTGTCGCGAAGAGGCGCGCGTCGAGGGCACGCACGACCGCGTCCATCGCGCCGGAAGCACGCGCGGCTTCGACGGCTTCGTTGGCCACGCGCATCGCCTCGGCGGGCTGCAGGCGGTCGACGAGGCCACGCACGCGCGCGGCCAGCAGGCTCGCGCGGATCGGCGCCGAGAGCGTGTTCGCGTAGGGCGGCTTCGAGGTTTGCGCGGCGAGCTCGTCCCCCTCGGCGCCGCGGCCCGACTCGATCAACGCGGCGGCGGCGAGCCTCTGCGCCTCGCCCCACACGTCCGAGCCGGCGCGGGCGAGCTGGGCAGCTTCCTCGGCGGACGAGATGCCGTCGAGCAGGCGGCCCATGAAGATCGAGAACTGCGCGCGGGCGAGGAGCAGCTGCGCGCGTACGTCGCCCGTCGCGCCGCAGGCCAGGCCTCGGTTGGCGAGCTCGAGGGCCGTCTCGAGCTGCGCGCCGTTCGTGTAGGCTTGCCTCGTCGCCCGCGCGTAGAGGCGCGCCGCGCGGTCGTGATCACCGCCGGCG
>JANMGF010000983.1:0-2660 GCA_031374535.1 Polyangium sp. (in: bacteria) | reverse complement strand
TCGGCGGCTACACAGGCAAGTCGTCGGGGGGGCCGCCCGGATCCGTCACCATCAGCCGCGGACTGCAACGCCTGGCACCCGCAGCAGAAATGCTGCGGGTCCTCAAAGAGAATGGGCTCGTGAGATGAGACCAGTGCTCAGGCCCCTGGCTGGTCCGGGTCCAGGGGTGGACAACCCCTGGTGGGGCCTGGGGCAAAGCCCCAGCGAGGCGCCCTCGCGGGTGACGAGACGCAAAGCAGCGCGTAAACTCTCCCCTCCGAGGAGCGCCGACATGACCTACCGCGATGAACGAGACGCCCTCCGCGGGCGGATCCACGGCCTCGAACAGGACCTCGACGAGGCGCGACGTTCGCAGAACGCGGACGCTGAAAAACGCGCGCGTGTCCAGCAGATCGAGGGGCGCATGCGCGAGGCCGAGCGGGATCTGAAGGGGCTCCGTGACGAGCTCGTCGCGCTCCGGGGCCCGGCTCCGCCGCAGCAACGCTCGAACGCGCTTCCCCTGATCGTCGCCGGCTTCGCCGTCGTCGGCGTCGCGTTCGGGGGGGTCCTCGCGTATTTCCTCACCTCGGCTCCCCGGCCTGTCGTCACCGTTGCAACCGCGCCCGTCGAGCCGCCCGCGGTCGTCACCGCCCCCGTCCCCTCCCCGGAACCACCGCCCCCCGAAAAGATCGTCCCGCCGCCTGCGCCTGCACGTCAGGTGGCGGCGCGCTGGGAGGGAAAGGTCATTCGCGCGAATGGAATGGCCCTTGGGCCCGGCGCGCCCTGCGTCGTGGATGCGACCCTCGAAAGTACGGGCGAAAAGGCGCGCGTCGAGGCGCTCACGGTGACCTGCGGCGGCCGCGCCGTGTATCGCTCGACGGACCAGCTCGAAGGAATGAGCATGAACGGCTCCGGCCTCGGCGAGGAGCCGGGCAAGGCGGAGGGCACGTTCACGTATGCCGTGCGTTACAGCGATACCGGCTCGCGCGCGGGGCCCCGCACGCAAGCCTCGCTCGATTCGACGCAAGGCATGGGGGCCGCGTGGAGCGACGTGGTCCCGATGTTCCGCGTGGAATTCAAGCTCCCGGCCCTGAGCGCGCCGGTGCGCGGCGAGCGCCTGATGGCGCCTCCGCCCGCGAAAGATCCCTTCGAAAAGCGGTTCTGAAGCCTTAAACCGTCAGAATGGATAGAGGACCGAGTAGAGCCGGAATTCCGCGATCCCGTCGCCCGCGACCGTCGGCTCAGCGGAATCGGCGAGGCTGAAGCGCAGCTCTCCGTTGAGGGCGATCCAGTTCTTGGGCCGCCAGGCGAGCCCGAAGCCGAGGCCGCCTTGAAAAAGCATGTCCATTTTTTTGTTCTCCTCGGAGAACGACATGCCGACCGAGAGGAGCACCAGGTAAGGCTGGAGGCGTTTGTTCTCGCGATAAAAAACGAAGGTGTTGAAGAGCAGCGGTATGTCGGTGCGATCGATGCCGAAGTAGCTGTTGTAGCCGCACTCGAGCTCGAGCTCGATAGAACCCCCATAAAAGCGGAGCCCGCCCCCGCCGCCGATCCCGAATTCATTGCGGTTGACCATCCAGAGCGACGAGAACCGCCCGGAGAAGGCCAACGCGGGCCCGGGCCCGGCGATCGGCGTAGGGCCACTCGACGGCGGAGGCGAAGACGTCACCGGCGCCGTATAAACGGGCGGAGGCGGCGGAGGAGGCGGAGGCGGCGGAGGAGGCGGCGGAGGCGGAGGCGGATACCACGGCGGCGGCGGAGGCGGAGGCGGATACCACGGCGGGGGCGGGGGCGGCGGATACCACGGCGGCGGCGGAGGCGGGGGCGGGGGCGGCGGCGGCGGTTTCATCGTGCCCATCGGCCCCGTCGCATGGACGTCGGGCACCGAAATCATCTGGCTCGTCGCCGCGACCGAGACGACGATCACCACCGGCAAAAGGCGCACGCAAATGCCGTGAGGGCGCTCAGAAGACATAAACGACCCCCAGAAGCTTCACCTCGATCGTCCCCTCGGCCCCGCCGAGCGGACTTTCGTCCGGGCCGATGTACCCGCCGCCCCGCACCTGTGCGGCCAGGAAAAACTTCCGCGTGCGATAGCCGACCCCGAGCCCGCCGCCCAGGTGCCAGCGCACGTCGCGCCCCGCGTCCACCTGACCGAGCGAGCGATGCCCCGATGCGAAGAAGTACGGCTGCACCTTGCCCCAGGCGA
The DNA here is from genome assembly GCA_031374535.1 of Polyangium sp. (in: bacteria). Lineage (GTDB taxonomy): Bacteria > Myxococcota_A > Polyangia > Polyangiales > Polyangiaceae > Polyangium. The sequence continues at coordinate 472 of JANMGF010000983.1, read as the reverse complement.
GGTGAAGAATCCCGGACCCGCCATAACTGAGCTCGTAATGGCGCTCGCCGAGGTATCGATCGTACCCGATCTCCAGCTCGAGCTCGACCGGCATGTAGCTCCCCGGCCGCGACGGATATGAGCCCGGGTGCATCCGGACCACCGCGCCGCCGCCCATCGCGAATTTCCCGCGCGGGATGTTGTACAAGGTCGAGAAACGCGGGCCGAACCCGAGCGAGCCCCAGTAGACTTCCCGGCCGCGATATCGCGTATAGGTGGCCTGCGACGGTCCCTGCATCGCCGTGGTTTGCTGCGCGAGCGCCGCCGCGGGTGACAGGAGCAAGCTCGCCGCGAGTGTGCCGGACGCCATTGTCGTTGAAATTCGCATCATCCCCCCGCGAGCCGCTGCGCCACGACCTTCTGGAAGCTCTCCTTGTCGATCGCCTTTTCGAGCGCGACCTCCGGGGAGATCGTCCCTTTTTGCACGAGCCGC
>JANMGF010000941.1:0-11458 GCA_031374535.1 Polyangium sp. (in: bacteria) | reverse complement strand
GCGCCCCTCAATCGCATCGACCGGATCATCACCGATGCCGCTGCCGATCATGCCCAGGTCAAGGCGCTGCGTGATGCTGGCTGCAGGGTCGAGTTGGTAGCGCTCTAGCTTCACGGGCGTCGCGTTTGGCCAGGCGGGCATGTCGAAGACCGGCAACTACGCGACGGGCGACGCGCTCGCCAACGCGACGATCGCCGCGCGCCTCGCGGGCGAGCAGACGAACCTCTTCAAGGTCCCCGGCGTGACTGTGGAGGCGGACCGCGTGGTGACGATCTTCGCCATCGGCAACCGCTCGGGCCAGCCGCAGGGGCTCCGGCTGATGATGTGCCAGGACCAGGCGCCAGCCGGCCGAGGCGCGTCGAACATGGCGACCTGCTCGATGCTGACGCCGTGACCCCATCTTCTTCCCCTCACCCCCCTGCCCCCTCTCCCGATCCGGAGAGGGGGCGGTGGGTGAGGCTCTACTTCAACAGCCACCCGAACAGCAGCCGCTTCGTCGCATCCCGCGACACCTGCGCGATCGAATCCACCAGCGGGATCTCCTTCGGGCAAACCTCGACGCAGTTCTGCGATTTGCCGCAGTCCTGCACGCCGCCTTCGCCCATCACCGTCTCGAGCCGCGCGTTTTTGTGCAGCGCGCCCGACGGGTGCATGTTGAAGAGCCGCACGAGGTTGAGCGCGAACGGCCCGACGAACTGCGTCGAGTCGTTGTACTGCGGGCAAGCCTCGACGCAGCACCCACACGTCATGCAACGCGACAGCGGATAACGCTCCTGCTGCGCCTCGGGGGACTCACGCGGGCCGGGGCCGAGCTCGTGCGTGCCGTCGATGTCGATCCACGCCTTGACCTTCTTCATGTCCTGGAACATGCGGTCGCGGTCGACGATGAGGTCTCGCACGAGCGGGAACTTCGACATCGGCTCGACCGTGATCGCCTCGCCGTTTGGCGCGATCTGATCGACCAGCGCCGAGCATGCCTGACGCACGCGGCCGTTGATGATCATCGTGCAGGCGCCGCAGACCTCCTCGAGGCACGACGACTCCCACACCACCGGCGCCACGTTCTTGCCGTCCGTGGTGCGCGGCTCCTTCTGTACCTGCTGCAGGGCGCTGATGACGTTCATCTGCGGCAGGTAGGGGACCTTGAACTCCTCCCACCGCTTCGTCTCGGGCAGGTCGGGTCCGTCTTGGCGCTTGACGCGCAGATGAACGAGACGCCCGGTGGCCTTCGTCTGATCGCTCTTCTTGACGTCGACGTCGTTCGCCATGGTCACGCGCTCTTCTGCTGCTCCGAGGCAGCCGGTTGCTGGATTTTCCCGGTCGCGGCGGCGCTCGCGGCGCCCGCTTGCTCGTACTTTCGTTCGCGCGGCGCGACGAGGCTCGCGTCGACCGCGTCGGTGATGTGGATCGACTGGCCGGCGGAGACGTAGTCGAACTCCTTCACGAACTTCACCGCGCCCTTCTGCTCGTGTTTGGCCAGCGTCGACCGCATCCAGTCCGCATCGTTTCGTTTCGGGAAGGCGGGCTTGTAGTGCGCGCCGCGCGATTCGTCACGGTTCCTCGCGCCTTGCGCGATGACGCGGGCGAGCACGAGCATGTTCTCGAGGTGCCGCACGAACTGCGCGCCCTGGTTTGCCCGCAGCGAGGCGTCCGGACACGCGACCTTTTTCACCCGCTCGTCGAGCTCCGCGAGCTTCGCGAGCACCCCGTCGAGCGTCGTGTTGTCGCGCTCGATCGTCACGTCGCGCAGCATCATGTCACCGAGCTCCTGGTGGAGCTTGTACGGGTTCTCGGGGCTCTTCGCGTCCTGGTTCTGCGTGAGGATCCGCTCGTAGTCGTCGCGGCAGCGCTTCTCGGCCTTCTCGAAGATCGACTTCGGCAGGTCGTACGCGCTCCGCGCGAGGCTCTTCTGGTAACTCGCGACCGACGGGCCCGTCACCATGCCGCCGTAGATGCACGAGAGCAGCGAGTTGGCGCCGAGCCGATTGGCCCCGTGGTACTGGTAGTCGACCTCGCCCACCGCGTAGAGCCCGGGGATGCTCGTCGCGTGGTTGCGCGGCGAGCCTGCCTTCAGCGACCCGCGCGCGTCGCGCTCGAAGTCCACCCACAGGCCGCCCATCGAGTAGTGCACGGCGGGGAAGACCTTCATCGGGTTGTGATAGGGGTCCGTCCCGGCGAACTTCTCGTAGATCTCGAGGATGCCGGCGAGCTTCGAGCGCAGGAACTTCTCATCCTTGTGCGTGAGGTCGAGGTAGACCTCGTTCTCGTTGCGCCCCGTCTTCGCGTTGAATACGCCGCGCTTCTCGTGGAAACACGTCTTGAAGATGGCGCGCGAGGCGATGTCGCGGGGCACGAGGTTGCCGTAACCCGGGTACATCCGCTCGAGCACGTAGTCGCGCTCTTTCTCGGGGATCTCCTTCGGGGCTCGCGCGTCCTTCGCGTCCTTCGGCACCCACACGCGGCCGCCTTCGCCGCGCGCGCTCTCCGAGATCAGGCGCAGTTTGTCTGCGCCCGGGATGGCCGTGGGGTGCACCTGGATGAACTCGCCGTTCGCGTAGACGGCGCCCTGCTGGTAGACCGTCGACGCCGCGGTCCCGGTGCAGATCACGCTCATCGTCGAGCGCCCGAAGACGATGCCGTTGCCCCCCGTGGCGAGCACGACGGCGTCGCCCTGGAAGAACTTGATCTGCATCGTCTTGAGGTCCTGCGCGATGCACCCGACGCACGTGCCGTTGTCGTCCTGCACCGCCTGCAGGAAGTCCCAGAACTCGAACTTGCGGACCATCTTCTCGCCCGGGATCGACACGCCGTGCTCGTCGACGACGTCCTGGATCTCGTAGCGGCGCACCTGCTCGTCGAGGGCGTAGAGGAGCTGCTGCCCCGTCGTCGCGCCTGCGAACGCCGTGCGGTGGAAGAGCGTGCCGCCGAAGCGACGGAAATCGAGCAGACCCTCGGGCGTCCGGTTGAAGGGCACGCCCATGCGGTCGAGCATGAACACGATGCCCGGCGCGGCCTCGGCCATGCCCTTCACGGGCGGCTGGTTCGCCAGGAAGTCGCCGCCGTAGGTCGTCTCTTCGAGGTGGATCTGGGGGCTGTCGCCTTCGCCCTTCGTGTTCACGGAGGCGTTGATGCCGCCCTGCGCGCACACCGAGTGCGAGCGCTTCACCGGGACGAGCGAGATGAGATCCACGGGGACCTTCGCCTCGCAGAGCTTGATCACCGTCATGAGGCCCGCGAGGCCCCCACCGACGACGACCACCCTTCGAACCTTGCCCCCCTCGCTCCGGATCGTGCTTTTCGCAGCCATGGTGCCCGATGCTCCAAAGGCCGCCTCACGCGAGGGCGGCCGAACTGAACCTCAATCGACGACCGGCCCGACCGTGACGGGCTTGGGTGTTTGCTGGAGGATGTCGTTGCACATGCGCGCGTCCGACGTCCCCGTCTTCTTGCCCAGGATCATGTCCTGCACGCTCGACCCGGTGGCGAAGTAAATCGCCGTGTTCGCGCCGAGGAGGAAGATCGCGAGGCCGAGCAGCCCGAAGACGGCCGCCGCGGTCTGCTGCGAGCGACGCGACACCGTCACGCCCCACGAGAAGCAGAAGCCCCAGAGCCCGTTCGCGAAGTGGAAGACGCTCGCCGCGATGCCGAGCACGTAGAGCAGACCCACGACCGGGATGCCCTTCACGGTCGCCGACATGTTCTGGCAGAGCGCCGGGTAGAACTGCTCCGGCGCCATCTTGCCGACGAGCTTTTGGCCCCAGTACTCGTAGAGGTGGAACGCGATGAACGCGAACGCGAGCAGGCCCGTGACGCGCTGGAGCGTGAAGGCCCAGTTGCGCGTGGTCTTGTACTTCGAGACGTTGTACTTCGCGTCGAGCGCGAGCTTGACGCCGTAGCCTGCGTGAAAGAGCAGCGGCAAGAGGATCAGGCCCCACTCGAGCACCGGCAGGTACGGCATGTGGGTGATGTCCGCGACGGACTTGTCGAAGGTCTCCTGGCCCTGGTGCGCCTTGGCGGTCGTCCACAGGTGGAACACCATGAACCCGCCGACGGGCAGCGCGCCCGTGAGCGAGTGCAGCTTGCGCAGGAGGAACGCACGGCGGCTCTGCGCGAAGAGAGATTGTTCTGCCAAGGCTTCGGACACGAATGGACCTCGTCGTCTTGCGGGCGACCGGCGATGTATGGGACTCTAGCGGGGACGTCAAGGTGGCGCGATCCTTCGGTAACTTTGTCGGGGGCTGGCTCCGCGCGTTCGGTGCCTTCGCCGTAATTGCGGCGTGTGGGGGGGCGTGTGGTGGATCGCCTACCGCCGTCGTGGCCCCCACGGTCCCGCTCTCGTCGTCGATCGAGGCGCAGACCGAGCTTCGGAGCATCGAGGCTTCGTTTGCCCAGTCGAGCCGCGCCGAAAGACTCGCGCTGGAAGACCGGCTGCTCGCCTTCCAGGAGCATTTTCCCGGCGACGCGCTCTCACCCGTGGCCGACGTCATGCTCGCCTGGATTGCCCTCGAACGCGGGGATCTCGGCCGCGCCACGGAGCTCTCGACCCGCGCTGAAAAGCAGACCAACGCCCTCGGCACGACCGCGGAGCTCGCCCGCATGATCCAGGGCGCCGCGCTCCGTCGTTCCGGCAAGGCCGACGCGGCGCTGGGCAAGCTCTTGCCGCTGCTCGGCAAGCTCATCGACGCGCACGCCCGGACGTTTTTGAACGAGGAGACGACCGCGAGCGCGATCGGCGCCAAGCGCCACGAACAGGCGATCGAGCTGATGCTGGTGTGGCTCCACGAGGCCGCGATCGAGGAGCGCGCCGAGGTGCGGGCGAAGCTCGCCGAGCTGCTCGCGAGCATCCCGCCCGCGGACCTCGCGCCGATCCTCGAACAGCGCCGCAAGAAGTACCCCGAGCCGCAACACGAGGAGCTCGAGGTGCAGAAGACGCTCGTCGAGAGGCTCTCGGACGCGGCGATCTCCGCGCGGGATCAGGGGCTCGCGGGGCGCTTGCTCGGCGCTGCGATGCCGCTGCTCGGCCCTCGCGCCGACGAGATCGCCGGGCTCGCGACGGGCGCGGCGGGTGCGCGCGTCGAGGCGCCCACGCTTGGCCTCGTCCTGCCCACGCGGAGCCTCGAAGCGCGGCGGCGCGGCACGCAGGTCACGACCGGCGTGATGCATGGCCTCGGCCTCCCTGGATCGACGGCGCGCCTCGTCACGCGCGACGATCTCGGCCGTGCCACGGGCATCGAGGACGCGCTCGAAGGGCTCGGCGCGGACGGCGCGGCGGTCGTGATCGCGGGCATCGATCGCGAGGAGGCGACGATCGCTGCGAAGTTCGCCGCGCGCGAGTCGATCCCCGTGGTCCTCCTGCATCCGCCTGCGCCCGACGTGGCCGACTCGCCCTTCGTGTTCGTGCTGGGCGAGGAGCCCGAGCGCATCCGCAAGGCGCTCGTCGCGGCGCTCCCTGCGCGTGGACAGACCGTGTGGATCGGGGATCGGGGCAGCGTCGACATGGCGCGCGCCGAGGCGTTCGAGTGCAACCGCCTCCCGCCGTCCTTTCGTGGCATCGGCGGCGTCGTTGCCTTCGGCGGCTGCGTCCCCGACGTGCTCCTCGCGATCTCCGGGACGAACGTGAAGGCCGCGGTGGGCCTGGATCTCGGCGGCGTGAGCTTGCCTCGTGGCACGATCGCGGCGACCGCGGGCCTCTACCCGATCGATCCGCGTGCGCCGTCGAGCCCTTCGCTCGCCGACTGGCTGCGCGTGCACCCGGATCCGCCGAGCCTCTGGGCGGGCCTTGGCCGTGACGCCGCGGTGCTCGCTTGGGTCGGCGTTTCGGGTTTGCCCACGCAGGGGACGCGGGACCCCAAGGAAGTGAAGCAACGTCGTGAGCAGGCCCTCGCCGCGCTGGCGTCGGCCGAGTGGGAGCTCTGGACGAGCGAGGCCAAGGGGTTTGCCGGAGGGCGGAAGCTCTCGCGGACGATCGGGGTGCGCGAGGTGCGGTGAACCGTTGGTTTGTTGACGCAATCGATTCGTCATTGCATTGACGATTGCCTCAGCGGATTTCCAGTTTCGTAACGTCGGATTTCCTGGTGTCGCTCTCCTCCGCGGCTGTACATTCAGTCTCATGTGCGTGGTTCGATCGGGAGGGGCGCGATGAAGAGATCATGGACGATTGGACAGCAGCTCGTTGTGGGGTTCGCCATTCCGCTCCTGGTGCTGTGCGTGCTCGGGCTCTCGTCCTACCGGCTCAATCATCAAATGCGGGAGGCGAGCTCGTGGGCCACGCGCGTGCAAAAGGAGGTTGATACGCTCACCGTGCTCCTCATCGACCTGCAGGATGTCGAGGGGGGGCAGCGGGGGTTCGTCATCGCGGGGACCGACGAGTTTTTCACGATGTACCGCGACGCGCGTGACCGTTACGAGAGGCACCTCGAGGCCACGCGGGCGCTCTTCGATACCTCGTCCTCCGAGCAGATGCGACGGCTCGACGAGCTCGATCGGACGTTCCGGGCGCGCGTCGCGTTCGCCGACCAGAACATCCAGACCCGGAAAGCCGAGGGCCTCGAGGCGGCGATCGCGGAGGTCGGGAGCGGCAAGGGCAAGCGGCTCACCGACGAGGTCCGAAAGGTCATCGCCGACGTCACCGCGTTCGAGACCGCGGCGCTCGCGGCGCGCACGGCCGAGGTGAATCGTGCCTCTGCCGCGCTCGATCGAATGCTGGGTGGGGGCACCGCCTTCGCGCTTCTGGTCGTCGGGGCGACCGCGTTTTTCATCATTCGCCGGCTCGACAGGCAGGTCGGTGAATCGGTGCAACGTATGCAAAGCGCCGCGGCGGAGCTCGAGGCGGCTGCCACGCAGCAGGTCCGCGGGTCGAAGGAGCAGGCTTCCTCGGTGACCGAGGTATCGACCACGGTCCGTGAGCTCGCCTCGACGTCCCGACAGGTCTCCGAGAGCGCGCAGCGGGTCACCCGTATGGCGAGTGATACCGCGGTATCGGCCCGGGGCGGCGACGGCGTGCTCGTGACGGCGCAGGAGGCCATGACGGCCGTGCACCGGCAGGTGCAGGCGATCGTCGGTCACATGCTGGATCTCGGGCGCAAATCCCAGGAAATTGGCTCGATCCTCGATATCATCAACGAGCTCAGCGAGCAGACGAACATCCTGGCCATCAACGCCACCATCGAGGCCGTGGGCGCCGGCGAATCCGGGCGACGATTCGGCGTGGTGGCGAGCGAGATTCGCAAGCTCGCCGATCGCGTGGGTACCTCCACGAAGGACATTCGCAAGCTCGTCGACGACATTCGCGGCGCGGCGAACACCACGGTCGTGGCCACGGAGGACGGCGCCAAGGTGGTCGACGCTTCCTCGCGCCGCTTCGTCGAGGTGGCCGAGAGCTTCCGGCGCATCATCGATTACGTGGGCAGCACGGCCGAGGCCGCGCGTGAGATCGAGCTCTCGACCAAGCAGCAAACCACGGCCATGGAGCAGGTCAGCAGCGCGGTGACGGAGGTGGCGCAGACCGCGCGCGAGACCGAGGTCAGCTCGGGGCAGACCTTGCAAACGGCGTCGGAGGTGGTCGCGATTGCCGAGGGATTGCGGCAGCTCATCGACCGGCGAGGGCAGGCGCCGGGGGGCATCCTGGCATCGGCTTGACCTTCCCCCCCCGACCTCCGCTACCGTGTGCTCTTCACGGAGGTAGGGAATTTTTCATGAAGGTCCTCGAAGAGATGAAGCAAGACACGTCGTCCGCGTTCCGAACGGGGCGCGCCTCGAATCACGCCGCGCGGTTCGACGTTCTCCGAAGGCTCCTCGCCACGTTCATCGTCGCGACCGGCCTCTTCGCGTGCAGCGACGAACCGTCGAGCGGCGGGGGCGACGACGCGGCCGCGGCCGATGCGAAGTTCTGCCAGGCAGAGTTCGACCTCGAAACGCAATGCGGCAACATGCCTCCATCGACCGAGGTCGCCGAATGCACCTCGAAGGAGGTATGCAGGCGCAATCTCTTCCGCCCCGACGCGCTCACGGCCGTCCGCACGTGTCTCGTCGAACGAGACTGCATGGCGTTCGCGGACGCCTGCTACGGCGAGGTCGCCCAGGCGCAGCCGGATACGGCCTCTTCGACGGCCTTCGGCGCGGCTTGTATGCCGAGGCTCGCGGAATGCGCCATGGAGGGAAGTGGTTTCCTGGATGATTATTGTTACTCCTACGAAATCATCCAGGATGGCGTGCTCGACAAGATGACGGCCTGCCTGTCGCAGCCGTGCCCGATGATCTCGGATTGCCTGTCTGGCACGGTCAACGCGATCCTGGATCCTTGCGGCGGGAAATGAAGGGCCTCGTCCCCTGCGCTGAGCCCTCTCCCGTCCGCGCCCGTGGGTGACGGGCTCGGTCCCCCTTAGCCTTCGGAGAGCTCGGACAAAAGCGACGCCTCTTGCGCGGCGAGCGCCTCGCGTTGCTTCTTGAGCATGTCGAGCTCCGCCGTGGCCGCGGCGACCAGCGAAAGTGGGGTCGCAACGTCGACGGGGCGTTCGGGGGCGCAGCGAGCGGGGGCGCGTGTGGTTGCGTCGCTGCGTGCGGCGTCCGGGGCGCGTGGAGCACGCTTTTCGCCTCCTGTCGATGGACGCGCGGACGGGCGTGTCCATGTGGGCGTCGCGGTTTCGGCAAGGGGCGCGAGGTGGTCATGCGTCGACGTGCCGTTTCGGGTCTGCGAAGGGGGGTCGGGAGGTCGCGCTGTTCGATAAAGCGCGGCGGAGGCGGGGCGGCGCTTGGTGGCGAACGCGATGGAAGCGTTTGAAATGGGGTGGCGAGCCGTTGCGGGACGACTTTCGGCATGTGGGCGCATGAAAGGGCGTGAAAAGGCCGGGAAAGTGGGTGGAACGTTGACACGGTCGTTTCGGCGCCCGTAGCCTCCCTTGCTACGGCACGGGGTCTGGGCTGCGACGGGGCGGGGGAGGGGCGCATGGTTCGGGGGCGCGCTGGGGGTGTCGATCAGCGGGAACGTGGATTGGGTGGGCGGACAGAGCGCCGTGCTTCCCGGGGGATGGGCGGCGATGGTCGTGGCTGGGCCGGTGTTTCGATGGAGGTCGAAGTGAATCGAACAAGGTATGTTTTGGGGGTCGTGTTTGCCCTGGGCTCGTGCTTCACGGCGTGCAACTACACGGACGGGGAGTGTTTTCCGCGGTATGAGCTGTACGACGCGACGGCGGGGGCGGGGGCCGGGCCGATGGTGCCGACGGGGGTCGGCGCGGGCGGGTATGGGAGTGTGCCGTTCGAGCCGCAGAGCGTGGATCCGGATCAGGAGCCGGTGTGCAACATCATCTCGGGCGGGCCGTGCGGGATCGTCCCGCCGTCTGTTGAAACTCGGTGGCCGCTCGCCCCATGGTTTTACGCGGCCTGCTTGACGGACACAAGACCTCCGTTGAGCTTCTTATCGTGATCGCGGAGAGCGGCGAGTAGCCCCCGCCGACAACGCGGGGGCCCTCACCAGATCCGGACAAGGAGATTTCCACCCTCCGGCTCTTCCGCTCGCAGTGGCTCGTGGTCATGTGCCGCGGCGTCTTCGCCTCGTCATGAGAGCCCGATGAGTGATCGCTCGGGTCGGGACGCGAGGGCGTGTGCAAGTCGCTCCATTTCGAATAACGCACATGAATCTTGTGCTGGTTGCTCAACGTTGGACAATTTGCTCAACGTTGAGCAATTTGCTCAACCGTGAGACCTCGGCCGCGCCGGAAGATGGGGGCGATCACACGCGTCCTGCGCCGGCACGCTCTTTGCAAAGCTCTTTGCAAAATTGATATCCATCGCGGAAGCGATCACCGCCGCCATCGCTGGAACTGACAGGCCTTGGAGATGAAACATGGAAACGACATCCCTCACGACCCGTAACCACGATCTCTTGTCTGCTCCGGCGGACAGCTCTGCCCTGACCCGGCTCGATGCGGTGGTCTCTCCCGCCCCCTCCCGAACCCACGGGCGCAGTCTCCGGCGTTCCGTGTCCATCGGGCTCGCGCTGGCCCTGCCGGCGATCGGCGTCGCAGCGGCGGCGCTCATCCCGGTCAAGAGGCCATCGCTCGTCAACACGAACATCTCCACGCCCTTCAGCGGCAATGGCCACTCGATGAGCCTCGACGGTCGTCTGGTGCTGGTCAAGGTGACGGACGGCTGGAGGTTTCGGGTCATGAGGCCAGAAGCCATTGCCTACAGCGCGGAAGGGAAGCCGAGCTTCAGCTCCGCGTTCTCGAGCGGCAAACTCATTCCGATTAGCAATGGAGAGAACGCCTCGGCCATGTGCTTCGCCGACCCGACCAAGCCCTTCACCATGAACGCGGCGGGAAACGCGGTGTACACTCCATGGATTTTCGACTCGCGCATGGGCTCGGAGGCAGCCGCCGACCAGAAATGGTTTCGCCGCCGCACCTCCAATGTCCAGGTCTCGTCCCCGTTCACGAAGACCGCCGAAGTAAGCTCGGCCACGCTCGGGAGCATCCAGTACCTGTCAGACAAGAACGGCAATCGCCTCAAGGGCATCGAGCCCACGATGACCGCCGACGGACGTCTGCTCATCTATCAGAGCCATCCCACTGACAACAACGCGATCGATTACCTGGTGTACAGCTACAACCCGAACCCCTGCGCGCAGACGGGCTGGTCGGTCCCGCGACCGATCTCCACCATGTTTTACGATCCGCAGCCGGGGCTCGATCGTTACCCCTTGTCCGCAAAACCCCTCTTCGCGGCCACGGGCGAGCCGTTCGCTTCGGACCCCAATACGACCACGGGACAGATCCGCGGAGCGTATCCCTGGATCGATCCCGAGGGGCGCGATCTCCTCTACATGGCCGTCAAGAACACTGCCTCAGGTGGGCGGCGCAACGCCGCGACGCTCATCGGCGCGGATACGGAGTTCAACGCGTACCACATCGATGGCGGCATCAACGAGGTCCGCGACGGCGAAGCTCGCCTCTTTTACTCGAGCCCCATGTGGGTCCTGGAGCGCGAGCGCACGCCCATCCAGAACTGGCCGCTCAACACCTCCAATGAAAACCGCTACCTGCCCGTCACGAAGAACCACGACGTCATCCCCTTCTTCGGCAGCAACACGGCGGACTACAACGAGGTCGATATCGGCGACCTGTCGGATCCGTTCCACCTCCTCTTCCTGCCCATGAACGAGATGGTGACGCGCAACGGCGATTACACGGTCTCGCAGACGCCGGATCTCTCGGGCGGGTTTCGGACAGGCGTCCTGCTCGGCACCGCGAAGATCTCGACGAACAACGTGGAGACGCAGCCGTCCAGCGGCTCGCTGTTCGAGCCTCACGGGAAGGGCAGGTCGCTGAACCTCACCGGCGGTGGCGCCGTGAAGGCGACGCTCGAGGGCTCGATGACGAGCGGGATCGGGGCTGGGACAGCGGGCTTCTCGATCCAGCTCGCCATCAAGCCCGGCGCGAACATCAACGTCGGCTGCTCGGGC
>JANMGF010000917.1:0-5933 GCA_031374535.1 Polyangium sp. (in: bacteria) | reverse complement strand
CGAACTGCTTGCCGAGCGACTCCATCACGAGCTGCTGCGCGTACCGGCTGAACAGCTCGAGCCTGTCCTTGTACGGCAGGAACACCATGTCCTTCTTGCCCGCGCCTCCCGTCGCCGAGAGCCACGACGCCGCGAGCAACGCCGCCGGATTCTTCTTCGTCACGCGCTCCCGCGTCGCTTCATCCATCACGCGCGCGCCTCGCAACATCCCCTCCACGTCGAGCCCTTGCAGCGCCGCCGGCAAGAGCCCCACCGCGCTAAGCTCGCTCGTTCTCCCGCCGACCCAGTCCCACATCGGGAAACGATCCAGGAAGCCTCGCGTGATCGCGTGCCGATCGAGCTCGCTGCCTTCGCCCGTCACCACCACCGCGTGTCTCGCGAAATCGAGCCCGAGCCGCGCGTACGCCGCCTCTGCTTCGAGCATCCCGTTGCGTGTCTCCTTCGTCCCTCCGGACTTCGAGATCACCACCGTCAACGTCCCTGCGAGCGCATCCCCGATCGCGTCGAGCGTGCGATCGAACCCGTCCGGATCCGTATTGTCGAAGAACCACATGCGCATGCGATCCGCGGGTGATCCGAGCGCCGCGGCCACGAGCTCGGGGCCGAGCGCGGAGCCTCCGATGCCGACCAGGAGCACGTCATGAAAGCGGCTCGCGCGCTCGGGTCGGATCCGCGCCGCGTGCACGTCCTTGGCGAACGTGAGCACGCGATGGAGCGTCGTCGTGATCGCCTCGCGGATCGCGACGTCCGGCGCGAGCTCGGGCGCGCGTAACCAGTAGTGCCCCACCATGCGTCGCTCGTCGGCGTTGGCGATCGCCCCGCCTTCGATGGCTGCCATCGCGTCGTGTGCCGCCTGGAGGCGCGGCTCGAGCGCGTCGAGGAAACCCTCGGCCCATCGGATCCGGCTCGTGTCCAGCCAGAAGCCGAGGCGCTCGTCGTGATGGAGGTGCGCGCGGAAACGCTCGAGCTCGTCGTTCATCGTCCCATCCCCGTCCGGAGAGCCTCGCCGGGTGCTTCCCGGCCGCCTCCGCTTCGTCGCTCCTTTGTAGCAGCACCCGAGACACATCGGCCCTGCTCCTCGGGTGGTCTCTCGGCTTCCCAGGGTCCTCGATTTCGCAAAAACTGCGCTGGCGGCGAGGTCGATCCCGCGTTATTTCCCTGCCGTCCCAATGCCCCCCATGCAGCTTGATTTCGGCATCAACGCGGGGTTCGTCGAAGAGCTCTACGCGCAATACCAAGAGAATCCGGAGAAGGTCGACCCGAGCTGGAGGTCGTTCTTCGAAGGAAGGCGCATCGAGGCGCAGGCGCAGGCCTTCCCGGTCGCCTCCCAATCGCCCGTGCAGGCCACTCCGCCGCCGGTGACATCGTCCGCGGCGCAGGTCGAGCCTCCGCGATACACCAATGGTGGCGCCGCGCCCGCGAGTTTGTTCACGCGGGAGGTCACGCGGGAGGTCACGCAGGATGTCGCGCACGAGGTCACGCAGGAGCCGCCGCGCAAAATGCGGCGCAGGTCCTCGCCGCCTCCGCCCCCGCCGCCGCGCGTGCCGGGCTTCGACTTCATCTCGTCCGAGCAGGAGATGATGTCGACCGCGGCGACCCGCGCGCGCGTCTACCAGCACGTCAATGCGTACCGCGTGCGTGGCCATCTCTTCGCGCACATCGATCCGCTCGGCCTGCCGCCGCCCGCGCCGCCCGAGGTGAACCTCGAGAACTTCGACCTCAGCGAAGCGGACCTCGACAAACCGTTCCCCACGGTCGACCTCGCGGGTCTGCCGGCGATCGCCACGTTGCGTGAGATCGTCAGCCGCCTCGAGGAGACGTACTGCCGCGCCATCGGCGTCGAGTTCACGCACATCGAGGACCCGGTCCAGCGCATCTGGGTGCAGCGGCGCATGGAGGCCACGAAGAACCGCCTCGAGATCGGTCGTGACGAGCAGCTCCGTATCCTGACCAAGCTCTCCGACGCCGAGATCTTCGAGCAGTTCATCCACCGGAGCTACGAGGCCGGCACCAAACGTTTCTCGCTCGAAGGCGGCGAGGCGCTCATCCCGCTGCTCGACCTTCTCATCGAGCGCGCCGGCGCCGATGGCGTCGACGAGATCGTCTTTGGCATGGCCCACCGCGGCCGCCTCAACGTGCTCGCGAACATCCTCGAGAAGAGCCCGCGTGAGATCTTCGCGCACTTCGAGGACAAAGATCCCCAGCGTTACGTCGGCGGCGGCGACGTGAAGTACCACCTCGGATACTCGAACGATCGCGTCACCGAGGCGGGGCACAAGGTCCACCTCACGCTCACGTTCAACCCGAGCCACCTCGAGTTCGTGAACCCGGTGGTCGAGGGCCGCGTCCGCGCCAAGCAAGACCGCATCGGCGGCCCCGACGCCGCGCGCAAGGTCATGCCCTTGCTCATTCACGGCGACGCCGCCTTCATCGGCCAGGGCATCGTCGCCGAGACGCTCAACATGTGCGGGCTCGAGGGCTACAAGACCGGCGGCACGATCCACGTGATCGTGAACAACCAGGTCGGCTTCACGACGAACCCGAGCGAGTCGCGCTCCACGCGGTACGCGTCCGACATCACGCGCATGCTGAAGGTCCCCGTCTTCCACGTGAACGGCGAGGATCCGGAGGCCGTCGCGCAGGTCGCGTTGCTCGCGATCGAGTGGCGCCAGCGCTTCGGCATGGATGTCGTGATCGACATGTATTGCTACCGGCGGTACGGCCACAACGAGGGCGACGAGCCGCGCTACACGCAGCCGCGGATGTACGCCGTCATCGACAAGAAGCCGACGGTCCGGCAGATGTACGTCAAGCGCCTGGTCGAGATGGGCCAGGTCAGCGAGCAGAAGGCCGAGGAGATCCTCCTGCGCCGCCGCGAGGCGCTCAACACCGCGCACCAGGAGGTCAAGCAGCAGGGCTTCGCCCCGGTCACGTACGCGATGGCCGGCGTGTGGAAGAGCTACCGCGGCGGCCGTGACGCCGACACGCCCGAGGTGACGACCGGCGTCTCCGCCGACAAACTCCTCGACATCTCGCGCCGCATGCTCGAGCTGCCGGGCGATTTCAAGGTGCACCCCAAGGTCATGCAGATCTTGAAGACGCGCCACGAGCGCCTCGTGAAGGGTGAGCCCTTCGACTGGGGCACGGCCGAGATGCTCGCCTACGCCACGCTGCTCTCCGAGAAGACGCCCGTGCGCCTCTCGGGCCAGGACGTGCGTCGTGGGACGTTCAGCCACCGGCATGCCGTCGTCGTCGACGTCGAGACGGGCGAGTCCTTCGCGCCGCTCTCGCGTGTCGCCGAGGGCCCGGCGCGCCTCGACATCCACAACAGCCCGCTCAGCGAGGCCGGCGTGCTCGGCTTCGACTTCGGGTACGCGCTCGATTACCCCGACGCGCTCGTCATCTGGGAGGCGCAGTTCGGCGACTTCTTGAACGGCGCGCAGGTCATCGTCGACCAGTTCATCACGTCGAGCGAGGACAAGTGGCACAGGCTCACGGGCCTCGTCCTCTTCTTGCCGCACGGCTACGAAGGCCAGGGCCCCGAGCACTCGAGCGCGCGTATGGAGCGGTTCCTCCAGAACAGCGCCGAGGACAACATCCAGGTCTGCAACCTGACGACGCCGGCGCAGCTCTTCCACGTGCTTCGCCGCCAGGTGAACCGCCCGTGGCGCAAGCCGCTCATCATCGCGACGCCGAAGAGCCTGCTTCGTGTCGCCACCACGGCCAAGGGCCCGCGCCCGGTCTCGACGATCGACGACCTCGCGAACGGCCGTTTCCAGCGCGTGATCGGCGACGATGCCGTCGATCCGTCGGAGGTCAAAAAGATCCTGCTCTGCTCGGGCAAGATTTATTACGACCTCGCCGTCACGCGGGAGCAACGTGACTTGAAGGACGTGGCCATCGTGCGGCTCGAGCAGCTCTTCCCGCTGAACCACGAGCTGACCGACGCGTTCGCGAACTACAAGGACGGCACGAAGCTCGTGTGGGTCCAGGAAG
Source organism: Polyangium sp. (in: bacteria) (assembly GCA_031374535.1). Taxonomy (GTDB): domain Bacteria; phylum Myxococcota_A; class Polyangia; order Polyangiales; family Polyangiaceae; genus Polyangium. The sequence goes on along the minus strand of JANMGF010000917.1, from coordinate 1,937 downwards.
AGCCGATCAATTACGGCTCCTGGTACTACATCAATGCCGTCTTGCCCCAGGCCCTCGGCGGGCGGTTCCCGCTCTCCTGTGTCGCCCGTCAGCCGAGCGCGAGCCCCGCGACCGGTTCGAAGGCGAGCCACAACCTCGAGCAGAAGCGGCTGATGGACGAGGCGTTCGCCTGACGTTTTGTCCTCAGTTCGGAGGCCCCAGTTCGGAGGGTCCCCGGTTCGGGGGGGCGAAACTCGGACGAACCGAGCTACGCCCCCTCGGCGAACCGCACCGCGTGAATCGGGGGCAGATGATTCGATATCGTCTGCCATGAATCCCCCCCATCCTCGCTGATCCACAAGGATCCCGTCGTCGTGCCGAACGCGAGCACGTCCCCCGTGCCGTCCACGTCGAGCGCGTGGCGATACGTCAGATCGTACGCCTTCTCCTGGGGCAAACCTTTTTCGAGCACCGTGAAGCTCGCCCCGCCGTCCCGCGTGCGCGAAACGACGACCTTCGCGCCCACCGGCACGCGTTGCTCGTCCTTCTTCGCCGGGACGACCCACGCCGTCTCGGGATCCCGCGGGTGTACGGCCACCGTGAAGCCGAACTTGCTTGGCTTCACCGCGGTGAGCTCCTGCCACGTCTTCCCCGCGTCCATCGAGCGGAAGAGCCCATTGTGGTGTTGTGCCCACAGGCATTCGGGGCGCGCGGCGCAGGCGACGATGCGGTGTGGATCCTGGATCGACGGATCGTCTCGTCGCTCGGGCGGCATGTACTCGGCGTACATGCCTTTCGTCCGCACCTCCCACGTCGCGCCGTCGTCCTCGGAGCGCCACACGCCCCCGGAGGAGATGCCGATCGTGACCCCGCTCCCGTCCACGCAGATCGAATGGATCCCGGGCCAGTCATACCCGCCGCCGAACCACGTCTTGCGCGCCGGGTCATCCCAGAGCGAACGCACGAGCTCCCAGTCCTCCCCGTGGTTTTTCGAGCGAAACAGGCCGCCGGGGATCGTCCCGCACCAGAGCTCTCCCGGCTGATTGTCGCGCGCCGACTCCAGGCTCCAGATGAGCTCCAGCCGATGGGGCCATTCGCGACCGTCCGGTAACTTTTCGGACCCGTCCTCCGGCAGGGGCGGATACGCCGGCGACGCGAGCTCCTCCCACGTCGCGCCCCCGTCACGTGAGCACCTGAGCTTCACGCCGAAGTGCCCCAGCGCGAGCGCGGCGTACAGCGTCCCGTCCCGCCGGTCGGGCAGCACCATCGACACGCTGTCGCCGAGAAACGAAGGCTCCGCGATCGTCCATCCCGCCTGCGACCGATCGAGCCGGAAGAGCCCCTTGCGTGTCGCCACGAACAGCCTGCTCGCCATGAATCTAACCCCCGGAAAGCGCCTGCATCACGTGGATCACCGATGAATCGCCCACTGCGTCTTTGAGGCCCGTCCGATCGCTCGTCTGGCTGCCATCGACGAAGATCACCACGTGCTTCCGGAGGGCCCCCTGCTCGTCCAGCACATACGCTCGCACGGCCGGCTCCGCCTCGAAATACGCGTCGAGCGCCGCGCGAACGGTGCGCCCTTCGACGTCCCGCGCAGGGCAGGGGACGTGCCTCGCGATGTGCTGGGTGAACGTGACGCGCGGCATACGAGAGCCCAGCCTCGCCAGAGGGGCCGGGTTTGTCAAGGCGAGGTTGGGGGCTGCCCTTCAGGAGAATACTGTAGATGTTGTAAGGAATAAACCGACTTGTTTCCTGTGCTCGCCCCCCTCGAAGACCGTTTTCGACGATAGCGATACTACTTACGTGTGATAGCGGCCCTTCCGGATGGGCTCGAAGATGCAGCATGGGCCGTCCCTCGAGGAAACACGTCCGCGATCGGAACACGCAGGCCCGTGCGCGTGAGCCGGCGGGGTTCCCAGGCGGACGTGGTCGCGGCGGCGGCGCCATGCACGACC
>JANMGF010000885.1:0-2929 GCA_031374535.1 Polyangium sp. (in: bacteria) | reverse complement strand
TCGGCTCTTTCGTGGCCATGACGTCTAGCTCGACCTCTCGACGCGATCGATCCGGATCTCGACCGCGCTCCCGCCACGAAACGTGTCACGCCGGAGGCGGCCCACGATGTCCACGCGCCCGCCCGAGAGGCCGCTCGCCATCGCTCCGAGCTCGTAACCGAAGGCCCCGATGACGTGGCGCTTCAGCGCGACCTCGAGCTTGAGGTGACCTTTGATCGCGCGCGACACGCGCACCGGCGCCCCACGCACGAGCACCCGCGGCGCGCGATTTCCCTGCCCGCACGGCTCGAGCCGCTCGAGATCCCGCGCCACCACCGCCGGCTCGTCCCGATCGTCGAGGCGCACGTCCGCGTCCTGATCGGACAGGCCCGCGTTCGCCGATCCCAGCGTCGTCGCCGCCTCGCACCAGAGCCCGCGCAACGTCTCCACGCGATCCGCCCGCACCTCGACGCCCGCCGCAGCCTGATGCCCGCCGAACCCGACGAGCCCGGCGCGCGACAATACGAGCGCGTCGTGCAGCGGAAAACCCATCGGACCCCGCACCGATCCGCGCCCCGCGGCGCCGTCGAGGGCCACCACGATCGTCGGCTTGCCGAACTTCGACGCGACTCTTCCCGCCACGATCCCAACGATGCCCGCGTGCCATCCCTCGCGCGCGAGCAAGATGGCCGGATCGTTCGCCCACCCGTTCGCCTCGATCTCGCGCAGCGCTTGCCCGATCATCTCCTCCTGGATCGCGCGTCGCTGCACCGTCATCTGCTCGATCGTCGCCGCGATCCCGGCCGCGCGCGTGCTGTCCCGCTCGAGCAGGAGCGCGAGCGAAAGATCCGGATCCGCGAGCCTTCCCGGCGCGTTGAGCCGCGGCGCGATGCGATACGCGACGTCATCCGCGCTCACGCCGTGCCCGAGATCCAGCTTCGCAAGCTCGGCGAGCGCACGGAGCCCTGGCCGCGTGGCCTGACCGAGCACCGCGAGCCCGGCCCGCACGAGCGCGCGGTTGTCCCCGACGAGCGGCGCCACATCGGCCACCGTCCCGATCGCCACGAGATCGAGCCACTGCCGCATGTCGAGGGTCGCGCCGAGCGCGCGCCGCACCGCCGCCCCGAGCGAGAGCGCGAGCCCGCACGACGCGAGCCCCTTGAACGGAAAGCCGCACTCGGGCCGGTGAGGATTCAGGAACGCGAGCGCCGGCAAAGGCTCCGCGGGCACGAGGTGATGATCGATCACCAGCGTCTCGATGCCGAAGCCCCGCGCCGCCGCGAGCCGCTCGTGATCACTCGATCCGCAGTCGCACGTCACGAGGAGCGTCGCGCCTGACTGCCGCACACGCGCGAGCGCCGGCGTGCTGAACCCGTAACTCCCATCCTTGCGCGTCGCGAGCAGCGGCACGACGTCACCCCCGAGCGCGCGAAGCACCTCCGTCACGATCGCGCACGACGTGATCCCGTCGCAGTCGTAGTCGCCGAAGACCGCGACCTTCTCGCCTGCACGGATCGCGCGCGCGAGCCTGTCGGCGCTGAGATCCCGATCGGCCATCGCGTCGGGCGGCGTGAGGTGCGACAGGCGCGGATCGAGGAAGAGCCGCGTGTCTTCGTCGGCGCGGCGCCCGGACCGGTGCAACGCATCCGCCACCGTGATCGAAAGCCCCAGCGCGCGCGACAGCTCCATCGCCTCGCCCGACGCCTCTCCCGGGTCTCGGATCGCGTCCTGCCGCGGGTGCGAGATCGCCGCGGGGGACGGAACGACGAGGCCCCGCGCCTCGGGATCCGGCGCCTGTGTCCACGCGGCGTCGCTCAGCATTGGTGGGGCCCACGCGTAGCGCAGCCCCCGCCCGGAGTCCATGCCGGTCGGAAGGACGGAGGCCTCCTCCGCGACCGGTTCCTGGGAAAACGAAACGCCCCACGGTGGTGCTCACCGCGGGGCGTCGTTTTCCAGCGAGTGGAAAGGGCGGAGGTCAGACCACGGCGTCGGCGCGCTTGACGGCCTTGGTGCGGGTGATCTTCTTCTGCGTCGTTTGACTGCCGAAGAACCTGCGGTCGATCCACTCGGTGAACGGCGCGGCGACATAGATCGACGAGTACGTGCCGACCACGATGCCGACGAGCAGGGCGAAGGCGAAGTCCTTGATGACGCCCGTGCCCCACACGAGGAAGCAGACCATCGAGAGCGCCGTGACGCCCGAGGTGATGATCGTCCTGCCGAGCATCTCGGAGATCGACAGGTTGACGATCGCCGAGAACGTCAAGTTCCGGTGCTTGGCAAGGTTCTCGCGGATGCGGTCGTAGACGACGACCGTGTCCGTGATCGAGTACCCGACGATGGTGAGCATCGCGGCGACCGTCGAGAGCGTGATCTCGCGGTGCGTGAGGATCATGGCCCCGAGCGCGATGCCCACGTCGTGGACGAGGGCGAGGATGCCGCCAGGCGCGAACCGGAGATCGAACCGGAACGCGATGTAGGCCATGATGAACACGATCGCGATCGCGATGCTGCGGATGGCCGCGTCGCGGAGCTGGGCGCCTGCCTTGGGGCCGATCCATTCGACGCGCAGCGCGCGGTCGGGCACGACGTCGGCGCCGAGCTTCTGGCGCAGACCGTCGAGGAGCTGATCGCCGCGCGACTTGAGTTGCGCCTCGACCTTGTGGTCACGCGCGCTCACCACGACGAAAATCTTCTTCATGCTGGTGATGCCGCTGTTCTTCGCGCGTCTCGGCGTGAAGTGGATGCTCGCGGTGGGCATGCTGGCGTGGGTCGTGCGGTACGGGCTCTTCGCGGGGGCTGCGGGCTTGAGCGGCGACCCGGCCACGATGATGATTCTCGGCGGTATCCTCCTCCACGGGATCTGCTACGACTTCTTCTTCGTGACCGGGTTCATCTACGTCGATCAGCGAGCGCCCAAGGAGATCCGTTCGCAGGCGCAAGGGTTCCT
>JANMGF010000878.1:0-4673 GCA_031374535.1 Polyangium sp. (in: bacteria) | reverse complement strand
ATGAACGAGCGGATCGACCACCAGAGCAGGTTGAACCAGGCCGGCGCCGGAAGCTTTCGGGTCACGCCCACCTCGATCAAACCGAGCGAGAAAAACAGCACCGGCAGGAGGGTCCCGAGGTCGGCGCGGTGATGGAGGCCGTTGCGCACGTCGAGGTTGATCTCGGCAAACGCGTGCGCGACGGCGCGAGCAACACGCGTCGGGCCCGGCAAGGGCTCGGGACCAAGCTCAGTCAGCTTGCGGCCCGTCGCCTCGTCGCGCTCGTCGGCCACGAGCCGCTCGAGCAGCGCTCGGATCGCTTCGGCGTCGAGCGTACCGTCCTCGCGCTCGACGATCACCGAGCCCGTCCACGGGCGCACCTCGACGCGCTCGCAGCTCGGATCGATCATCGAGAGCTTCTCGGCGAGGCGCAGGCACGCGTCGCGGCGGCCCACGATCGCCCGGGATCGCAGCCGTACGCGGCGCGGCAGGCTGTGGACGAGCTGGCTCCAGTGCTCGGTGGGGATCACGCTTTTTCTCCTCTTCCGTAAGACGCGCGCGCTCAGTGCGACGCGGATCCCGCCTGCGACGGCGTCACGCGGGTCCCGTGTTTGACGCCGTTTCCGGTCGTCGCCCCCGAGCCCTTCCGCGGCGCTTGCCGCAGGTGCCGCGCCCGCTCCTCGACCTCGGCCCAGATATCCTCGGCGTGCTCGCGTTGCCGCTCCACGACGGCGCGCCCGAGGCGACCGAGGTGCAAGCCGAGCGCGGCGATCTCCACGACCGCAGGCTTCAAGCGCCGCGCCGTCGCCACCACGACGACCGCGCTGCCGAAGCCCAGAAGGAACGATGGGGGGTGAAACTTCATCGACGAGCCTCCTTCGTGAACATCATGGGCAAAGGCGCCCAAGCTTCCGACGTGAACCGATCGTCGGCGGCGATCACGTGGGGTTCCGCCGGGATGCCCCGCCGATCCACCACGATCGGAGCGTCTGGTTCGAAGAGCGATTTGCCCTCCCGCGCGAGCGTCGGCAGCGCTCCGAGGAGCAACACGATCGACAGGTCGATCGGACCGAGCGGCGACGTGCCGAGCACGCGGCGCAGGCCCGGCAAGCCGAGGGCCGCAGCCTGGAGGCCGAGGCTCGCCACGAGCGCGCGGTGGAGCTCGGGGTTCGGCTGCGACGCGCTCGAGCGACAGGAACGCGCATGCAGGAGCTGCGACACGACGAGCGACGCGAACGACATCGTACGCGCGCGTGGAAGACTCGCGCCCGGACCGAGCGCGCCCACGCCGTACGCCGCGAGCGAGATCGCCGCCATCTTCGAAGCCTCGCGCGCGAGCCTCTTTCCATGCGCGGGCCCGAACAGCGGCGCGTGCGGATCCCGCGGCGGCCTGCGCATCACGTCCACGTCCGCCGGCTCGATCGCCAGCGCGAGCGCAGGCGCGACGTCCGTCAGCATGTTGATCCACAGGAGCTGCAGCGGCGCGAGCGGCGTGACGCCGAAGACCGAGCCGAGCAGCATGACCATCACCTCGCTCGCGTTCGTCGCCACGAGGTAGTCGATCGCGCGCCGCACGTTGTCGTAGAGCCTTCGCCCTTCGCCGACCGCATCCGCGAGGCTGCCGAGGTCGTCATGCGCGAGCACCACGTCGGCGACCGCGCGCGCGATGTCCGTCCCGCGTTCGCCCATCGCCACGCCGACGTCCGCGGCCTTCAGCGCCGGTCCGTCGTTCACCCCGTCGCCCGTCATCGCCACGATCGCGCCGCCGTCCTGGAGCTCGCGCACCACGTCGAGCTTCGCCTCGGGCGTGACGCGGCTGTAGACGTCGTCCGGGCCGATCCCGAGCTCGGCGCCGATCGCCTGCGCGGTCCGCGCCTGATCCCCCGTCAGCATCATCGTGCGCACGCCTGCGCCGGCGAGCACCGCGAGCGCCTCGCGCACCCCGCGGCGCGGCGGATCCCGCATCCCCACGAGCCCCGCGAGCACGAGTGGCTCCTCCCGCGTGCGCGCTGGGTTTCCGTCTTTTCGCCACGCGAGCGCGAGCACGCGCAGGCCCCGCGACGCCATCGCCTCGTTCATCGCGAGGAGGCGCGCGCGCTCGGCCTCGTCCACGCTCGCGCGCTCGATCACCGGCTCCGGCGCGCCCTTCACGAGCTCGATCTCGCCGAGGTCCGGGTGCTCGTGCACCGTGACCATGAACGGCCGCTCCGCGCTCCGCCGCACCTCACGTAGACGCGTAGCCGCGCCGCGCCTTCGCCGCACGGGGTACCCCACCGCCATCGCGAACTCGACGAGCGCCCGCTCGGTGCCGCTGCCGCTCGTGATCTCGTCCTGCTCGTCGAGCTCCACGTCGGCGTTGAGCGCCGCGATGCGCCCGATCTCGCGCAGCGCCGAGAGCGGCACGGGCAAACCCGCCTCGCCCACGAGCGCGAGCGACGAGGGCACGCCGTTCGGCTCGCGCGGCGCGCCGTACTCGACCCGCACGAGCCCCTCGCCCGGCAGGAAGACCTCCGCGACACGCATGCGGTTCTCGGTGAGTGTCCCCGTTTTGTCCGCACAAACCACGCTCACCGCGCCGAGCGTCTCGGCCGCCGCGAGCCTGCGGATCACGATGCCCTTCTTGTTGAGACGCTGGCTCGCGAGCGCGAGCGCCGTCGTCCCGACCGCCGGGAAGCCCTCCGGGATCGCCGCGACGCCGAGCGCCACGGCCGATCGCGCGAGCGCCGCGAGCGGTTGTCCACGCAAGAGGCCGAGCGCCGTCACCGCGATCGAGCTCCCGAACGCCAGCGTCGCGACCGTGCGCCCCAGCTGATCGAGCTGCTTCTCGAGCGGCGCCGCGCGATCGGCCGTGTGCGAGAGAGCGCGCTGGATCGCGCCGAGCTCCGTCGCGCTGCCCGTCGCCACGACCACGCCGCGCGCGTTGCCCGTCGACACGACCGTACCCGCGTAGAGCATGCCGTCCCGATCCGCGAGCGAAGCGCCCTCCGCGACCGCGGCCGTCACCTTCTCCGCCGGCTCGCTCTCGCCCGTCAACGTGCTCTCGTCGACCGTCAGATCCGACGCTCGCACGATCCGCGCGTCCGCCGCGATCGCATCGCCGGCCCGCACGCAGAGCACGTCGCCGGGCACGACCTCGCTCGCCGCGACCGTCGACTCCACGCCATCACGAAGGACACGCGCCCACTCCACGCGGAACTTGCTCCACGCATCGAGCAGCTCCTCCGCGCGTGACTCCGTGAAGTATCCGACGACCACGTTCGAGCCCACGACGAGCAGGATCGCCCCTGCTTCGAGCAGATCGCCGAGCAGCACGGAGAGGCCCGCCGCCCCTGCGAGGAGCGCCGTGGGCACCGTGAAGATCTGACCCGAGAGGATCTCCAGCGACGTGCGCGGCGAGATCCCCGCGAGCACGTTCGGCCCGACCTCACGCAGGATCCGATGCGCCTCGGTCGCCCGAAGCCCGCTCTCCAGATCCACCGAGAAGGCCTTCTCGATCTCCTCGACCGAGAGCGCGTGCCACGCCGTGGCCGGCGCGAGATCACGTTCGTCCTCGTCCGCGCCCTTCGATCCGTACGCGCGGATCACGTCGCGCACCGAGGTCCTCGCGCTCTCGGCGAGGCGCGTGATCGAGGGGGGCGGCGGCGCCTGCGAGTCCTCGTGTTCCGAGAGGATCGAGAGGACGTCCGCGAGGCTCGTCGCCGCGTTCGGCGCGAGCACGCACAGCACCGTGCCTGTTCGCTCGTTCGCGTGTGCGTCGAGCACGTCGGGCAACGCGCCCAGGGCGCGCTCGATCCGCCTCGCGCGGCCTCGGTCTCCGAAGAGGCCGGCCACCTCGACACGCAACCGTTGTTCGCTGTGCACCACCCGCCCAGAGGGCTTGGCGCCATGTCCCAAAGGAGCACGCCCTCGGGCGAGGGCGCGCCATTTCATGATCGCCGAACGCACGCGGGACCACGCTCGCAAGGTCCGATCCACCACGCGATCGGAGCGGCGAGCGAGCGCGGCCTTGCGGTGCGGGTCAGTTCGGTGTGAACGATACCCAGGCGCCGTCGAGCCACGTGTCGCCCTGCGAGAACGCGCCGACGTACGTCGCCTTCGTGTCGAAGAAGCCGTCGCTCGGGGGCGTCATGGCGCCGGCCGTGAGCGTCGCTGCCGGCCGGAAATCAGGCGCTTCACGATCGTAAGGCGCTACGAGTTTCGGGTCGACCTCGGTGTTTCCTCCGTCCTGGAACCATTTCACCTCGTCGAAGCCCATGTCGTCGTCCTTCTCGGACCCCATGCCTTCGGTCGTCTCCACGTACGCGACGTTCTGTACGAGGTTTCCGTGGAAGATGGATCCGCCGAGCATCACGGACGTCGACGCATCGCGGATATCCACGCCTGCCTCGAAGCCCGTCGCGACGATGTTGTAGAGGTTCGCCTTCGTCGAGCGGCGCAGGAGCATCGCGTACTGCTGCTTGTCGACGTCCGCGTTTTTTCCGACGAGCGTCGCGTTGTAGATCGTAGGCTCGCTTTGCGGCGCGTTCGTCGTGCCCATCGCGTCGTTGTCGCCCTCGAAGCCGTTCGTGTCGTCGACCGCCGCCGGATCCTGCTGCACCACGACGAACTGGAGCTTCCCGGTATATCCGAGGTCCCAGTCGATCCCGTCGTCCTGGTTGTACGTGCAGACGAGGTGGTGAGCGTTGACCGTGCCG
>JANMGF010000783.1:0-15455 GCA_031374535.1 Polyangium sp. (in: bacteria) | reverse complement strand
GTTCGTGCACTTCTCGTCGGGCACGTCCTTGCGACGCGACCAGCCGCGACCGGTCGCGGAGGCCCCGACGGGCCGGTATCGCGCGGTGATCTGCGCTGCGCCTCGCTGCACGACGATCGAGACCGGCACGTCGCTCCGCCCGCTCGCGACGACCGCCTCGACGAGCTCGTCGCCCTCGCGTAGCCCCGCCTTGTCCGCAGGCCCGCCGGCACGAACACCCACGAGCGCCGAGGGGAACTTCGCGCGCGACGCGACCTCGTCGAAGCCGAGATCGTAACGCTCGTACCGGCGCGTTTCCCTGCGAAAACAAGGCCCGAGCGCGCTGTCCGGCAGATCCAGCCGGCCCCCGCGAACGATCGCCTCGGCGAAGACCTCGGCCTCGGCAGGGCCGATCTCGGCCCCCATCGCGTCGATCCACGCGCTCACGGGTAGCGGCCCGCGTTTCTCCCGGGCCTTCGCGTAGAGCGCCCGCAATACGTCCTGGAGGCTCTTCTGGCCCTTGCTTTTGGCCCGGATCGCGGCGTCCACGTGGAGGGCGTAGAGCGCGCCACGCGCGACGAGCAGCGGCACCACGCCGGGCTCGTGGAAGCTCTTCGCGAGCGCCTCGTTGCTGTCCTTGGTTCGCAGCGACGTCGCGACGACGGACTCGAGCCCGTTCACCTCGTCCGTGATCTCGAGGGCCGTCACGAGGCCAAAACGAAAGAGCATGTCGCGCGCGAGGTGCCGCACGACGCCCTCGGAGAACCACGCGCCTTCGGCATTTCGAGCGGGATCTTCGGGCCCGATCCAGAGCCGCTCGCCGATCCACGCGCGCAGCGTCTCCACCGACGTCGCGATGCGCAGCGGGCCCGACCAGGGCTCGCCCACCGCGACATGCAGAACCACGCTGCGTGTACGCCTCGCCGCGACAAACCTGCCGAGCGGGCCTGGCTCCGGCACGATCAGAAACGTCTGCGGCGCCGTGCCGCGTTCGCCGAAGAGCTCGCCCGCGGCGGTGCGGAACGCGGCCATGTCGGCCGAAACGGGGCGCGGATCGAAGGCCGTGTAGCCGAACCATGCCGCCTCGTCGTGCCCCTCGAGCGCGTCGAAGACGGCCGTTCCCATGCGTCCCGTCAACATCACCGCGCCGCGCAGCTCGTCCACGGTCGCGTTCACTTCACGCGTCCCGCCCACGCCGAAGCTCGTCGCCGCGCCGCTCACGGACGCGCCGCTCTCCAGCGATCCGTAGGGGGTCAAATCAATCACGAGCTTCGCGGCGAAGCGCAGATCACGCGAGGTTTCGGGGAGAAGGAGCGCGTCGCCCGAGAGCTCGAGCTTGTCCGGATCCGCGTTCAGGAAGGGCAACTTGCCCGGCGTGAACCGCGACTCGACCCTGTACACGAGATGAAGCTCGCCCTCGGACGAACGCGAAAGCTCGATCAACACGTGGTCCGACTTCGGGTCTTGCCGGATGTCGATCGTGCCCCGCGCGTCGCGCGCCTCCGTCATTCGAAACGCCTTTGGATCGGGCGTGCGAATCGAGAAGGTTCGGCCGGGGAACGCGCCCGATCCGCGGAACACGAGCGTCACGTCGACGGCGCTGGCCGAGGGCACGGGGACGATCGTGACGTCGAGCCCAGGTCCTTCGCGGGACACGGTCGCCGACGCGGGGGAGGATGATTTCGTTTCCTTCACGCCGCGCGCCGCGGTGTTCGTGGGCTCGGGACAACGGGCGAGCGTCGCGGGGGGAGGCGTCGCGCACGCGGCGGCGGCGAGGGCGAGCGCGGGTACGAACGAGCGGAGCAACATGAGGGGAACACGAGAATAGGGGTTTTCCCCGGGGTTGACGAGGGTTCGCCCGGTCTCATCCCGGCGCGCGTTCACGGCTGACGCTCGGGGACGAGCTGTGCCATAGTCGATCGTCGCGAGGAACCGAATGATCGACGTCAACCCAGGCGAGGAGCTCGAGATCGGCTTGCCCCATGGCTCGCCGCAGAAGCTCCGCGTGTGGCGGGGGAGCGGGCCTTTCGTGATCCTCGCGCTGCACGGGATCGCGGACAACGCGCGCTGGTTCGGCGCGCTCGGCCCCGAGCTCGCGCGGCTCGGCATCACCTTGCTCGCCGTCGATCGCGCAGGCTCGGGCCGAGATCCGCGGCCCCGCGGCGACAGCCCCATGATCGACGCGTGGCTCGACGAGCTGACGGAGCTCTCCGCGCGCGTCGCGTCGGCGGCGGGGCTCTTCGTCCTCGGCCATTCATGGGGCGCGAAGCGGCTCGTCGTGGCGCTCCACGAGCGGATGATCCCCGTACGCGCCGCGCTCCTCGTCGCGCCGCTTGTTTTTCTCGCCGAGGACCTCGTTCCCCCCGAGCGCTGGGACACGTCGCCGCGGGCCGGGACCGAGCCGCGTTTTGCGGTGCAGCTCCCGGACGAACGGCTGACGGCGGACCCGTCCGTGCAAGCCTTCATCACCTCGGATTCTTCGCGTCTCGGGCATGTGAGCGCGAGTTTCCTCATCGAGGACGCGCGCCTCTCGCGGCGCATCGACGCGATGCAATCGCCTTTGCCCGTGCCTGCATGGCTCGCGCTCGGGGGCGACGATCGGGTCGTCGACGCGGACCCCACGCGCCGCTGGTTCGAGCGTCTCTCGCCCGGGTGGCCGTCGTGCACGATCGAGCGTGCGGGGCACCTCGTGACGCTGGAGCGGGCCGAAGAGCTCGCCGATCGGATCGCGCGTTTCCTCGGCGCGGTGACCTGAAGGGAGGCACGTTTGCCATGAGCCAGACGAAGACCGACGAACTCCACCTCGGCGCGGCTGTCGTGCTTTTGCTTTTGCCGCATCGCCCGCCGCTCTTGCTCGTGGATCGTATCGAAGGGTATTCACGCGCGCCCCGCCCCACGCTTCGCGCCGCGCGCGCCGTGAGCGTGAACGAGCCGTTCTTCTCGGCGGAGCTCCCGACGCCGCCCATCCTGCCGCGTTCGTTGGTCCTCGAAGGAATCGTGCAGGCGGCGAACATCCTGCAAATCTTCGTCGCCGTGCAGCGCGAGCTCGAATCCATCGCGCGGAGCCCCGCCGAGCTCGTCACGGCGCTGCGCAATGCGGACGTCGGATATCGGCTCGAACCTGGATACACGCCGGGGCTCGGTGAGGACATCCTCGGCGCGATCACGATGGCAGGGCACGCGCGCGTGGGGGCGCTCGGCGCGAGCCAGCTTCGATTCTTGCGAAACGTGTTCCCGGGCGACGTGCTCAGCTACGATTTGAGGCTCGTGCGCGAGGGGGCCGACGTCCACCATTTCGAGGCGGAGGTCGACGTGCGCGGGCAGGTGGTGGCGCAGGGGATGTTGTCGTTATCGAAGGTCGAGGGGATCCTGCGGTGAGAAGGCCCGCCGGGGGCGTCTCAGCGTGAACTTCCTGCAAGAGGGTCCTCGTCGGGTCTCCGATCGGGCAAAAGGGAGGAACACCCCTTGCCAGTGCCGGCCTCGCGCCCCTTGAGAAGGCTTGTTGCATGCCCACGCCCGACGCCGCCCCCGCACCGTTTGCACCGGACCACGCAGGACCTGCGCCGCCCGGACGCTCGCCCGTCGTCCTCGCAGCAGCCGATCTGGACGCGCTCCTCCAGGCGCTCGCCGGCCGCGGCTACCGCGTGCTCGGGCCCGTGGCGCGTGATGGCGCCATCGTGATGGACGACGTGCGGCGCGCCGCGGAGCTGCCGATTGGGCTGGAAGACGTGCAGGCGCCCGGCCGCTACCGCCTCGAGCGCCGCGACCATGACGCGTTTTTTGCATTCACCGTGGGTCCTCAATCCTGGAAACAGGTTTTCCAGGTCCCCGTGGAGCGCCTTTTCCAGGTCCGGCGCAACAAGGAGGGGTTTGTCGTCCACCCCGAGCCCATGCCGCGCCAGCGCGTCGCCCTGCTTGGCGCCCGCGCCTGCGAGATCGAGGCGATCCGCATTCAGGATCGGGTCCTCATTCACGGCGAGTACGCCGATCCCCGGTACGCCGCCCGCAGGAGCGATGTCTTCATGGTCGCGGTGAATTGCATTCGCGCGGGAAACACCTGCTTTTGCGCGTCCATGGGGACCGGCCCGCGTGCCGAGCGGGGATTCGATCTCGCCCTCACCGAGCTCGTCGAGGCGGGCAATCACCGCTTTCTCGTCGAGATTGGCAGTGACGAGGGCGCCGCCGTCGTCGCGGATCTGCCCGTTCGTCCGGCATTCCCCGAGGAAAAACACGCCGCGGCAAAGGTCTCCGAGCGCACGGCCGCGTCCATGGGTCGAGAGCTCGATACGGGCGGCCTGAAGGAGCGCCTCCAGCAAAACCTCGAGCACCCGCGCTGGGACGACGTCGCGGCGCGTTGCCTTGCCTGCGGCAATTGCACGATGGTTTGCCCCACCTGCTTTTGCACGGACGTCGAGGACACGACCGATCTCGCGGGCGAGACTGCCGAGCGCACGAAACGCGCTGATTCCTGCTTCACGCTGGGGTTTTCCCATGTGCATGGCGGGTCGGTACGTAGCTCGATCAAGGGTCGTTATCGCCAGTGGCTCACCCACAAGCTCGCTGGCTGGCACGATCAGTTCGATTCCTCCGGCTGCGTGGGCTGCGGGCGTTGTATCACCTGGTGCCCGGTGGGGATCGATATCACGGAGGAGGCCGCAGCCGTCGGGCGACCCACGAAAGAGCCGGAGACGGACGGTTGAACGAGAGCATGGAAAAGGAATCCCTCGCCCGATCGATTGCAGAGCACCCCCTCGTCGCTGGTATGCTCGAAACCCACCTCGAGTTCCTGAGCGGCTGCGCCAAGAACGTCCGCCTCGCCGAGGGCCAGTTTCTCTTCCGCGAAGGCCAGCGCGCCGATGAGCTTTACCTCGTTCGTTCGGGAAAAATCGCCCTCGAGCTCCACGACGGCGCCCAGGGGACGACCGTGGCCGAGACCGTCGGCGCGGGCGACGCGCTCGGCTGGTCGACACTTTCCCCCCCTTATCGGTGGGGCCTCGACGCGCGGGGGATCGAGCCTGCGCTTCTTTTTGCGATCGACGGCGCCTGCCTTCGCACCAAGCTCGAGGCCGACCACAGCTTCGGGTATGCCTTCACGCGTCGCCTCTTGAACGAGGTCCATCGCCGCCTCCAGCGCGCGCGGCTCCAGGCCCTCGACGTTTATCGGAACCGGTCATGACAGGTTTCCTCGTCACGGGCTCGCGCCCCGACCCCATGAGCCCCGAGCCGCTGCGCATCACGCGTTTGACGCGGGAGACGCGTGGGGTTTTTACGTTCGATTTCGATGTCTCTGCCCGCGGCGGTTTTTCCTTCCTGCCGGGGCAATTCAACATGCTGTATCCGTTCGGCGCCGGGGAGTCGGCCATCTCGATCAGCGGCGATCCGGGCCGGCCCGATCGGCTGGTACACACGATTCGCGCCGTCGGCACGGTGACGCGGATCCTCGAGCGCCTCGGCCGCGGCGACGTGGTGGGTGTGCGGGGCCCGTTCGGCAGCCCCTGGCCGATTCACGAGGCCGAAGGGAGAGACCTCGTGATCGTCGCCGGCGGTATCGGCCTCGCGCCGCTCCGCCCCGTCGTTTACCACGCGATCCGCCACCGCGAGGCGTTTGGCAGGGTCGCTTTGCTGTATGGCACCCGCACCCCCGACGACATCGTTTATCGCAAGGAGATCGAGCGCTGGCGCGGCAAGCTCGACATGGAGGTCGAGGTCACGGTCGACGCAGCCGGCGGCGATTGGCGAGGGGACACGGGCGTCGTCACCAAGCTCATCGGTCGGGCCGCATTCAATCCCGCGAACGTCGTGGCCATGCTTTGCGGTCCCGAGATCATGATGCGTTTCTGCGCCCGGGAGCTCGAGCGGCTCGGTGTCTCGCTCGACCGGATATGGGTCACCATGGAGCGCAACATGCGTTGCGGCGCCGGCCTCTGCGGCCATTGCCAGTTCGGGCCCTCGTTCGTGTGCAAGGACGGTCCCGTGTACCGATACGACCGGGTGGAGCGCCTGCTCTCGGTGAGGGAGGTATAACGTGGCCTCGCAGAAAAAGAAGCCGAAGCCCAAGCTCGCCGTCTTCAAGTTCGCCTCCTGCGACGGCTGCCAGCTCAGCCTGCTCGATTGCGAGGACGAGCTGCTCCTCCTCGCCGAGGCCGTCCGCTTCGTGAACTTCGCCGAGGCCTCGCGTGCGGTCCTCCGGGGTCCGTACGATATCACGCTCGTCGAGGGGTCCATCACCACGGCGCACGACGCCGAGCGGATCCGTGAGCTCCGGGCAAAGTCGCGGGTCCTCGTCACCATCGGTGCGTGCGCGACCGCGGGCGGCGTCCAGGCGCTCCGCAATTTCCGGGACGTGAAAGAGTTCACGCGGATCGTGTACGCGAGGCCGGAGTACATCGACACGCTCGCGACCTCGACGCCCATCGCGGACCACGTGAAGGTCGATTTCGAGCTGCGCGGCTGCCCCATCGACAAGGGCCAGCTCCTCGAGGTCCTCTCGGCGCTGCTCGCCGGTCGAAGACCCTCGATCGCCAGTCACTCGGTCTGCGTGCAATGCAAGCTGCGCGGGAACGTGTGTGTGATGGTCGCGCACGGAACGCCTTGCCTCGGCCCGGTCACGCACGCGGGTTGTGGCGCGCTTTGCCCGACCTACCATCGCGGTTGTTATGGCTGCTTCGGCCCGGCCGAGACCACGAATACGGGCGGGATCGAGCGCGCGTTGCTCGCCGCGGGCGCGAGCCACGAGGACATCGCGCGGGCATACGCCACGTTCAATGCGGCAGCAAAGCCGTTCCAGAAGGCGCAGGAGGAGCAGCTCGTGCGCCTTCTGGCGGAGGGAGGGGTCCCGTGGCTAGGACGATCAAGGTCGATTACCTCGCGCGTGTCGAGGGCGAGGGGGCGCTCACCATCCGCTTCAAGGGGGACAAACCCTCGGCGGTCGAGCTGCGTATCTTCGAGCCTCCGCGTTTCTTCGAGGCTTTCCTGCGCGGCAGGACGCACCTCGAGGTCCCCGATATCGTGGCGCGTATCTGCGGCATTTGCCCCGTCGCCTACCAGATGAGCGCCTGCCACGCGCTCGAGGACGCGCTCGGGATACGGCCGGGCGGCGTGCTCCGCGCGCTCCGGCGCCTGCTTTATTGCGGTGAGTGGATCGAGAGCCACGGGCTGCACGTCTTCATGCTGCACGCGCCCGATTTCCTGGGGTACGAGGACGCGATCGCGATGGCGAAGGACCACCGCGAATGGGTCGCGCGGGGCCTCGGCATCAAGAAGGCCGGCAACGCGATCATGACGGCCCTCGGGGGCCGGGAGATCCACCCGATCAACGTCAAGGTCGGCGGGTTTTACCGGGCACCGACCCGCACCGAGCTCATGGCGCTCCTGCCCACGCTGGAGCGGGCCCTCGGCGACGCGGAGATGAGCCTCGTTTGGATGGCGCGCTTCGACTTTCCTGCCTTCGAGCGCGATTACGAGTACGTCGCGTTGCGCCACCCGGACGAGTATCCATTCTGCGAGGGGCGCATCGTCTCGAACAAAGGCCTCGACATCGACCCGCGCGACTACGACGCATATTTCCTCGAGGAGCACGTGCCCCACTCGACTGCGTTGCACTCGATCCTCCGTGGCCGAGGTGATTACCACTGCGGGCCCCTCGCCCGGTTCAACCTGAACTTCGACAAACTCGGCGAACGGGCCCGCGAAGCCGCGGAGCGGGTGGGGTTCGTCCCGCCCTGCCATAATCCGTACAAGAGCCTGCTCGCGCGCGTGGTCGAGCTCATCCAGGCCTTCGACGAGGCGATCCGCATCATCCGCGACTACACGCCGCCCGAAACGCCCGCGCTCGTGGCGGCGCCGCGCAGGGCCACGGGGGTTGGCTGCACGGAGGCGCCGCGGGGAATGCTCTGGCACAAATACACGATGGACGAGGCCGGGCTCATCGAGGAGGCCCGCATCGTGCCGCCCACCTCCCAGAATCAGAAATGTATCGAGCAGGATCTCTGGCAGCTCGCCCCGACCCTCGCCGCGATGCCCCACGCAGCGGCCACACGGCGGGCCGAGCAGGCCGTGCGGAACTTCGATCCCTGTATCTCGTGCGCGACGCATTTTCTGAAACTTTCGATCGAATGGGAGCATTGACGTGGTCGTTCGCGTGATTGGCGTCGGCCAGCGGGCGGCGGGGGACGACGGCGTGGGGCCGGCCGTGATCGACGTTTTGCGGCGAGAGGGCGCAGGCGAGGGCGTGGACCTTTGCGAGGTGAACGATCCCTCGGCGCTCCTGCCCCTCCTTTCGGGCGCGCGCCGGGTGATTCTCGTGGACGCGGCGCTCGGCGGCGGCGGGCCGGGCACCGTCCACGTGCTCGCCCCGGAGGCGCTCGCCGCGCACGGGGTCGCGCCCATCTCGACACACGGGCTTTCCGTGGGACAGGCTCTCGGGCTCGCCCACGCGCTCACGCCCGAAAGTGTTTGTCGCGACATCCGGATCGTCGCGATTTCGGTGGAGCGTCCGGCCTGCCTCGCGTATGGTCTATCGCCCGAGGCGCGGGCGGCTGTCCCGCGCGCGGCCGAAGCCGTACGAGATCTCGTCGCGGGGTCGAGCTAGAAAGGAACCAACGATATGCACGAGTCCTCGCTGGGCAAGGAGGTCCTCCGCGTGGTGCTCGCGCGAGCCGAGGAGGAGGGCGTGACACGCGTGCGCGTGGTACGAGGTTTTATTGCCGAGACCGAACACCTCGAACCGGAGGCCATCGCGTTCCATTTCGCCGCTCACGCCCGCGGCACTAAGGCCGAGGGGGCGCGGCTGGAGCTTTCGCTTCGCTGGGTCGAGGCCGAGTGCCAGGCCTGCCGGAGCCATTACCAGCCCGATCACCACCTGCTCCTCTGCCCGCAATGCGGCTCCACCGAGGGAACGGTCCTCGGGCAGACGGGGCTCGGTGTGGATTCGATCGAGGTGGAGTAGGATCCGGCATGGCGCGGGTGTCCTTGCACGTGGAAGGGGTCGTCCAGGGCGTGGGCTTCCGGCCTTTCGTGTATGGCCGGGCCACCGCGCTCGGTTTGTCCGGTTGGGTCAAAAATGGACGCGGGGGCGTGGAGATCGAGGCCGAGGGCTCCCCCGAGGAGATCGAGGTGTTCGTCCGGGCGATCGCGGTCGACCTGCCGAAGCCAGGCGCCGTCACGCGGATCGAGCGCCGCGAGATCGCCACGCACGAGAGCACGGATACCCTGCCTGAATTCTCGATCCTGCCGAGCGACGAGGGCGCGCGGCCGGCTCCGCTCCTGCCTGCCGATCTCGCGACCTGCGCCGATTGTATGGCCGAGACCGTGGCCCCGGAGGGCCGGCGCCGAGGGTATCCGTTCACCACGTGCGCCCGGTGCGGGCCACGGTATACGATCATCGAGTCTTTGCCTTACGACCGCGACCGCACGTCGATGCGGTCGTTCCCGCTCTGCGACGATTGCCGGCGTGAATACGAGAATCCGAGCGATCGCCGCTTCCACGCCGAGACGATCGCGTGCCCGCGCTGCGGCCCGCGCCTGTCCTTGCTATCGCCCGCGGGGGAGGAGATTGCGGGGGACGATCGTGCGCTCGAATCGGCCGCGTCGGCCTTGCGCGAGGGGCTCGTCGTCGCGCTGCGGGGCGTGGGGGGATTCCAGCTCCTCGTGGACGCGACGAATCAGGACGCGGTTCTGGCGCTCCGCCGCCGCAAGCGACGGGATGAAAAGCCATTCGCCGTGTTATTCGCGGACACGCGCGCCGCGGCCGTGGAGGCCGAGCTCTCCGCCGAGGAGATGCGTGCGCTCGTGGGCCCGGAGGCGCCCATCGTGCTCGCGCGCCGCCGCGTGCCTTCCGCCCTCGCGCCCGAGGTCGCGCCGCGGAGCCCGCTCGTGGGCGCGATGCTGCCGGCCTCGCCGCTGCACCGATTGATGGCCGAGGCCGCCCGTCGCCCGCGCGGTTGCACGAGCGGCAATCTCTCGGGAGAGCCGTTCGTGGTGGACGTGCCCGAGGCCCTCGCGTATCTCGGGGGGATTGCCGATCTGTTTCTCGTCCACGACCGCCCCATCACGCGGGCCATCGACGATTCCGTGGTGCGCGCGGGCCCGGATGGCATTGCCGTGATCCGGCGCGCCCGAGGTTTTGCGCCCCTCTCCGTCGCGCGGTGGCCCACGGATCAAACGATCCTCGGCATGGGTGCCCATTTGAAGAGCACGATGACGCTCGCCGTGGGTGGCGAGCTCGTCACGAGCCAGCACCTCGGCGACCTCGACGGCCCCGCCGCCGTAGATCTGCTCGAACGCACGGCGCGGGAGATGGTCCGCTTTTTTGATGTGCGGCCCTCGGTCCTTGCATGCGACCTCCACCCCGATTACGCGTCGAGCCGCCTTGCCGAGCGGCTCGCACGGGAATGGGACGCGGAGCTCGTACGCGTGCAGCACCACCACGCCCACGTGGTCGCCGTCATGGCCGAGCATGGCCTCGAAGGAGAGGTGCTTGGCCTCGCGTGGGATGGCACCGGGCTCGGGACGGACGGCCAAATGTGGGGCGGTGAGGCGATTGTCGCGAGCGCCGCCCATTTTCATCGTGTCGCGCACCTCCTGCCCTTCCGCCTGCCCGGCGGCGATCGTGCAGCCCGCGAGCCGCGTCGGAGCGCAATGGGCCTGCTTCACGCGACGCTCGGTCCGGAGGCGATCGAGGCCGCGCGCGGGCTCGGGGAGGAGCGCACGATATCCTCCTGGGTTGCCGCGATGGATCGGGGTTTTTCCGCGCCCATATCGACCAGCGTGGGGCGGCTCTTCGACGCGATCGCAGCGCTCCTCGGCCTCCGGGACACCTGTAGCTTCGAGGGCCAGGCAGCCATGGAACTCGAATGGTCTGCCGCGACGCACCCCGATCCGAGCCCGGAGCCTTATCCCTTGCCCCTCTCGGACGGGGCGCCTGCCGTCGCCGATACCGCGCCGCTCGTGCGTGCCGTGCTCGCGGATCGGGCCGCCGGGAGGCCGCTCCCCGAGATTGCAGCGAGGTTTCATGCGAGCCTGGTCGAGCTCGGTGTGCGTATCGCGGAGCGGGCAAACGTACCGCGCGTGGTGCTCGCGGGCGGCTGCTTCCAGAATGATTTGCTCACCCGCGCGCTCGCCTCGCGATTGCGTGCCGGTGGGTTCGACGTGCGCCTGCCAGCGCGCGTCCCGACGAACGACGGCGGGATCTCGGTGGGCCAGGCGGCGATCGCCGCGAGGGGAGGACGTTGATGTGTCTCGGGGTGCCGGGGAAGGTCCTGGACGTGCGCGAGGGTGATCTCCGATATGGGAACGTCTCGTTTGGCGGCGTCGTGCGTGACGTGTGCCTGGAATACGTGCCCGAGGTGCGCGAGGGCGACTGGGTGATCGTGCATGTGGGTTTCGCGATCTCCCGCATCGATGAGGCCGAGGCGGCCCGCGTCTTCTCTTATCTGGAGGAAATCGGGGACCTCGGCGAGCTCGGGCGCCGTCCGGAGGGGAGGGACCCATGAAATACGTGGACGAATACCGCGACGCCGATCTTTGCCGCCGTTACGCCGCCGCCATCACCACGAAGATCACACGCTCGTGGCGGATCATGGAGGTTTGTGGCGGCCAGACGCATTCCATCGTGCGTTTCGGGATCGACGTTTTGCTGCCGCCCGGCCTCGAGCTTCTGCACGGCCCTGGCTGCCCGGTGTGCGTCACGCCGCTGGAGATGATCGACCGCGCCCTCGCCATCGCGGCAAAACCCGGGGTGATCTTCTGCTCGTTCGGCGACATGTTGCGTATCCCGGGGACACGTCTGGACCTCTTCGGCGCGAAGAGCGAGGGGGCCGACGTGCGGATCGTTTATTCGCCGCTCGACGCGCTGGCGATTGCTTCCAGGAACCCGGATCGGGAGGTCGTGTTTTTCGGGGTGGGCTTCGAGACCACGGCCCCCGCGAATGCCATGGCGGACCGGGAGGCGCGGCGGCGCGGCATGCACAATTTTTCGATGCTCGTCTCGCACGTGCTCGTTCCCCCGGCGCTCTCGGCGATCCTCTCCTCGCCGAATTGCCAGGTGGACGGCTTCCTCGCGGCGGGCCACGTATGCACGGTGATGGGTATGGATGAGTATCGGCCGATCGCGGAGCGGTACCAGACGCCCATCGTAATCACGGGGTTCGAGCCGGCGGATCTCCTGCAAGGCATCCATATGTGTGTCGCGCAGCTCGAGGAGCGCCGCGCGGAGGTCGAGAACCAGTACGCGCGTTCGGCGCGCCCCGAGGGCAATCGTGAGGCGAAACGTGTCGTCGAGGAGGTGTTCCAGGTGGTGCCGCGCAAATGGCGCGGGATCGGCGATATCCCCGCGAGCGGGCTCGGGCTCCGCCCCGCGTATGCCGCGCACGACGCGGAGGCGCGATTCGACGTGGGCGCCATCGTGGCCGAGGAGCCGGCGGAGTGTATCAGCGGCCTCGTGCTGCAAGGGATCGAAAAACCCTCGGCCTGTCCGGCATTCGGGACGCGTTGCACGCCTGCGACGCCGCTCGGAGCGACGATGGTGTCCACCGAGGGCGCTTGCGCGGCCTATTATCGTTACAGGAGGGCAGGATCGTGAGCGGGCGCGATTTCGAGATCACCTGCCCGACGCCGCTCCGGCACCGGACCGTGCAGCTCGCGCACGGCGGCGGCGGGCGCCTGTCGCGCGAGCTCGTCGAGCAGGTATTCATGCCGGCCTTTTGCGGCGATGCGCTCGCCGCGCGGCACGACGGCGCGGTCGTAGAGGTCCCCGCCGGCCGCATTGCAATGACCACCGACGGCTACGTGGTGCGTCCTCTGTTTTTCCCGGGCGGAGACATCGGCAAGCTCGCCATTTGTGGCACGATCAACGACCTCGCCATGACGGGCGCCTCGCCCCGCTGGCTCACGGTCGCCTTCATTCTGGAGGAGGGCCTGCCCATGGAGGACCTCGTCCGCGTGGTCGCGTCGATGCGCGAGATCGCCCGCATCTCGGGGGTCGAGATCGTCACAGGTGACACGAAGGTCGTGGATCGCGGCAAAGGCGACGGGATGTTCATCACGACGACCGGCGTGGGCGTCGTGCCCGAGGGAATCACGATCGAGCCTCGTGCGGTGCGGCCAGGCGACGTGGTCCTCGTGAGTGGCGATCTCGGGCGGCATGGCATTGCGGTCCTTTCGGTGCGCGAGGGGCTCACGCTCACGGGGGCGCTGGAGAGTGATTGCGCGCCGCTCGATGGGCTCGTCTCCGCGCTGCTCGCCGCGGGCATCACGCCTCATTGCCTCCGGGATCCCACGCGGGGCGGGCTCGCCGCGGCGCTCAACGAGATCGCCATGGATGCAGGCGTGGACATCGAGATCGACGAGCGCGTGGTGCCCGTGAGCGAGGCGGTGGCGGGCGCGTGCGAGCTTTTTGGTCTGGATCCGCTTTACGTCGCGTGCGAGGGGCGGCTCGTTGCATTCGTGCCGGAACCACAAGCGGCGCGGGCCCTCGAGGTGATGCGCGCCCACCCGGCGGCGCCTATGCCGGCGCGGATCGGGAAGGTCGCCCCCAAAACGAATCCCGATCGGGCCGGCCGGGTCACGCTCCAGAGCCGCCTCGGCACGAGCCGACTCCTGGATATCCCCGCGGGCGAGCAGCTCCCGCGGATCTGCTGAATTCATCGCCGCTCATGGAAAGTCGATCTCGAGATGGTAGGTGCCATCGCGGAGATCGGCTTTCACGGGCAGCCCGCTCTTCTGGAAGATTGCCATCATTCGTTTGTTGCTCGCGAATACATCCGCGGAGAACCCACGGGCCCCGCGCGCCCGCGCCACCTCGGCCATGCGGCGCATGAGGCAGGTGCCCACCCCGCGCCCCTGCCATTCGTCGCGCACCACGAACGCGATGTCCGCCATGTGTGTCGCCGGATCCACGTCGTAGCGGGAGAGGCCGATGAGCTCCTCGCGGCCATTTTCCAGGGTCGTCACCACGAGGCCCATGTTCTGGTCGTCATCGAGGCTCACGAGCTCCTGCATTTCCTCGTGCGGGTGGGAGCGCTTGAAGTGCAGGAAACGCTGGTGGGTGCTCTCGTCGGAGAGGCGGTAGAAGAGGTCCTTCAAAGCGTCCTCGTCCGACATCCGCATCGGGCGCACGAGCACCTCCTGCCCGCCCGGCAGCTCCTCGCGCCGCGCCTCCTCCCACGGGTACGCGGAGCGCGGACAGGTTTGGCTGGGGAATACATAACGGCGTTGCTTGGCTGCCGAAAGGAGATCGGCGCGGTGATCGGGGTGAGCGATGTCGATGAGCGCGAGCGCGCGCTGGCGGATGTTTTTCCCCCAGAGATCGGCGATGCCGTGCTCGGTGACCACGTAATGGACGTCCCCGCGGCTCGTGACCACGCCCGCGCCGGTCTCGAGCGCGGCCACGATGCGGCTCACTTTGCCCTCCTTGGCCGTCGAGCGCATCGCAATGATGGGTTTGCCGCCGCGGCTCCGCGCCGCGCCCCGGATGAAATCTACCTGGCCCCCGATGCCCGAAAAGAAGCGGCCCATCAGGGTGTCGGCCGCGACCTGGCCCGTCAGGTCCACGGCGAGAGCCGCGTTGATCGCGATCATCGCGTCGTTCCTGGCGATCGTGAACGGGTCGTTCGTGAAGCCCGAGGGGCGCATCTCGACGGCGGGGTTGTCGTGCACCCAGTCGTAAAGCGCCTTGCTGCCCATCAGGAAGGAGGTGACGAGTTTTCCAGGCAAGAGCGTCTTCTTGCGTCCATTGATCACACCACGGAGGACGAGGCGCATCACGCCGTCCGAAAACATCTCGGTATGCACGCCGAGATCGTGGTGGTTATCCAGCGCGGCGAGGGCCGCGTCCGGGATCTTGCCAATGCCGGTCTGCAACGTGGCGCCGTCCGGGATGAGGCTCGCGATATGGCGACCGATGGCGCGGTCGGTCTCGTCGAGCGGCTCGGCCTCACGCGTGGGCAGGGGCGCGTCGACGGGCACGAGGTGGGCAATTCGATCGACGTGCAAGAACGAGTCGCCGTGCGTGCGGGGCATGCGCGGGTTCACCTCGGCGAGGATGAGATCGGCGGCGTCGATCGCGGCGCGCACGATATCCACGGAGACGCCGAGGCTCACATACCCATGCGCGTCGGGCTTTGATACCTGGATCAGCGCGACGTCGACGCGGACGCGGCGCGAGCGAATGAGCTCGGGGATCTCGGAGAGGAAAACCGGCATGAAGTCGGCGCGCCCCTCGGCCACCGCGTCGCGCACGTTTTGCCCGATGAAAAAGGCGGTGTGGCGAAAGCGGCGCTCGAGGCCGGCCGCGACGTAGGGAGCCGGGCCCAGGGTGAGAAGATGGACGATGTCATTGCCTTCGAGGTGATGGCCGTGCTCGACCATGGCCTCGACGAGCCGCCCAGGCTCGGCCGCGCCGGACCCGATGAGGATGCGGCGGCCGCGCGGGATGGCGCGCGCGGCGCCCTCGGGAGTGGTGATCTTGTCGGCGAAGC